>CAXTVE010000231.1:0-5537 GCA_964247485.1 uncultured Propionibacteriaceae bacterium | reverse complement strand
GTCCTGCCGGCTCCGCACCCCCGCCGCCCCGCCCACGGCGCCCTGGCCGCCGGGGCAACCGGCTCGTGACCTGATCCACCGAACCGTCTGCCCGGGGTCTCGGTCGTCTCTCGGTTCCCGCTCGCGCTCCGCCCTCCGGGACCGGACGAGGAAGGATCGACGGATCACCACTCTCCGCGAGGCCCAGGCTCGACCCCGGACACGGGTGGCGTACGCCGCGGCCCAGCTGCTCCGGTTCGCCTGGCTGGAGGTGCAGTGCTGCCTGTTCGCGGCCTTCCTCTTCATCGGCCTGGCCGTCAGCAGTGTCGTGCCGCTGCCGATCGCCCGCTACGACGCCCTGCTGGCGTACGCACTGGTCCTCACGGTGGTCTTCTTCCTGCTCAGGCTGGAGACCGCGCGCGAGGTGGCAGTGATCTTCGGCTTCCACCTGGTCGGCCTCGCGCTGGAGCTGTTCAAGGTGCGGGTCGGCTCGTGGTCCTACCCCGAGGACGCGTTCGCCAAGGTGGCCGGGGTGCCGCTCTACGCCGGGTTCATGTACGCCGCGGTGGGCTCCTACATCTGCCAGGCCTTCCGCCGCTTCGACCTCCGTGTCGACCGCCTCCGCTGGGGTCCGGCCGTCGTGCTGGCCGCGGCGGCGTACGCGAACTTCTTCACCCACCACTACCTCCCGGACCTGCGCTGGGCCATCGCCGCCGGCTTCGTCCTCGTGCTGTGGCCCAGCCGGGTCAGCTATACCGTGGGCGCGCGCCGCTACGCGATGCCCCTGAGTCTGTCGTTCGTGCTCATCGGCTTCTTCCTCTGGGTCGCCGAGAACGCCGCGACCCTGCTGGGAGCGTGGCGTTACCCGGACCAGGCGGAGGTCTGGCAGGTGGTCCACGTCGGCAAGTGGGGATCGTGGGCGCTGCTGGTCAGCCTCAGCTTCGTCCTCGTCGCCAGCGTCAAGATGCAGGAGGGCCGCTTCTACGGCGACGTGGGGACGGTACCGGCGGTCACCCCGGCGCGAGCAGCCGCTCGACGACGTCGGTCAGCCAGCGGCTCTGGCCCCGGGCGGTGAAGTCCGGGTCGGCCGCGATCCGGCCCAGGAAGCCGTCGAGAACCAGCATCACCCAGGCCGTCAGGGCCGACGCGGTCAGGTCGGTCCGGATCTCGCCGGCCGCCCGGGCCCGGCGGATCCAGGGCAGCAGCCCGTCGCGCGAGGCCTGCTCGTCGGCGGCCAGGGCCGCGGCCACGTCCGGTTCGGTCATCACCGCGCCCACCGCACGGACGAAGCCGGCGAGCCGCGGGTCGACGTACTGGGCGGCCGAGTAGCGGACCCAGTCCAGGACGACCGCCCGGGCGTCCGTACGCCCCGCCTGGGCCGCGAACCAGTCCCGGGTCTCCTGGGTGCCGACCTCCAGGATCGCCAGCAGCACCGCGGCCTTGGTCGGGAAGTAGTGGAAGAACGTGCCGGAGCCGATCCCGGCCCGGCGGCAGATCGTGCCGGTGGTGGCGCCCGCGTAGCCCTCGGCGGCGAAGCAGGTCAGCGCGGCGTCGACGATCTGCATCCGGCGCGCCGCGTGCCGCGTGGGGTCGACGGTGCGGGCCATGACACCGAGCCTATTCCTAGAGTCGCGACTCTGTTAATGTGTCGGGATGGCGGTCACCGAGCAGCAGGCGTCGAGCGGCCCGACCGAGCTGGCCCAGCGGGCCCTGGGCCCTGACCTGGCCCGCGGCTTCATGTTGCTGTTCATCGCCCTGGCCAACTCGCACTACTTCCTGACCGGGGCATCGGTCCTGGGCGGCTATCCGCAGGACGGGTCACCGCTCGACCGGGCTGTGGTCTGGCTGGTGGCCACCTTCGTCGACGGTCGCTCGTTCCCGCTGTTCGGGCTGCTCTTCGGCTATGGCGTCGCCCAGATCGTCCGGCGGCAGACCGGGTCGCCCCGAGCCACCCGCCGGCTGCTGCGGCGGCGCAGCCTGGCGCTGATCGGGGTCGGTCTGGTCGACGGGTTCCTGTTCTACGTGGGCGACATCCTGGCTCTGTACGGCGTACTCCTGCTGCTCGGGGCCTGGGTGGTACGGCTCCGCGACCGTTGGCTGACGTTGATCATGGTCCCGTTCCTGCTGCTGAACGTCTTGCCCGGGGGCGGGTCGCTGTCCACCAGCACCGACCCGCCCGATCCGTCCATGCTGCCGCCGGATCTGCTCAGCCAGCTCGTCGATCGCGGCTGGGCCGTCGTCTACATCGCCCTGCTGGGCCCGATCGGGTTCGCCGTCCCGTTCCTGCTCGGGCTGATGGCGGGCCGCCGGCGGCTGCTGGAACACCCGGCCCAGCACCGGCGGCTCCTTGGGGCGGCCGCGATCATCGGGATCGGCGCCTCCGTCCTCGGCGCGCAGCCGGTCTCGCTGGTGCTGTCCGGCGTGCTCGCCCGACCCAGTGTGGCGACGCTGGACCACATCGGCCCGCTGCACGACCTCAGCGGCCTGTTCGGGGGGTGCGGCTACGCGGCCCTGATCGTGCTCGTCGCCGACCGGCTGAGCGCCGACGGGCCGATCACCCGGGCCATCGCCGCCACGGGGCAGCGGTCGCTGACCTGCTACCTGGTCCAGTCCGTGACCTGGTGGCTGGTCTTCACGCCGTACCTGCTCGACCTGTCCGGCGCCCTCCGCGTCGCCACGACCGCGCTGCTCGCCACCGTGACCTGGCTGCTCACCGTGCTGCTCGCCGACCGGCTGCGCCGGGCCGGCCACCGCGGCCCGTTCGAGGTGCTCGTTCGGCGGGCCACCTACGGCGCGTCCGCGCGCGAGCGGGTCCCGTCAGGGTCGTGACCTGAGTCGGGGGAGGGCCTGCCTCGTCGTGTGCGCCTCCCCATGGCCCCAGACCCGGTGTCGGGTGGTGAGGTGGTAGTCCTGACTGGTCAGCAGCAACGGAGGAGAGCCATGCGCTACACCGACATCCGGGGGTTCGGGGCGAGGACGACGGCCGCGGAGGTGGTCGAGGGGATCGACCTGCGCGGCCGGACCGCGATCGTCACCGGAGCCGCGTCCGGGATCGGCGTCGAGACGGCCCGGGCCCTGGCGGGCGCGGGCGCGGCGGTCACCCTGGCCGTGCGGGACACCGATGCCGGGGCGGCGACGGCCGACGACATCGCCGCCACCGGCGGCCCGCGCCCGGACGTACGGGAGCTGCACCTCGACGACCTCGCCTCGGTGCAGACGTTCGTCCGCGGGTGGAGCGGTCGGCTCGACATCCTGGTCAACAACGCCGGCATCATGGCGAGCCCCGAGCAGTACACCAGCGCCGGGTGGGAGTCGCAGTTCGCCACCAACCACCTCGGCCACTTCGCGTTGACGACCGGCCTGCAGGGCGCGCTGGCCGCCGCGGGCGCGGCCCGGGTGGTCGCCCTCTCCTCGAGCGGCCACAACGCCTCGCCGGTGGTCTTCGACGACCTGTTCTTCAGCCGCCGGGACTACGACCCGCAGCAGGCGTACGGACAGTCCAAGACGGCGAACGCGCTCTTCGCCGTCGGCCTCACCGGGAGATGGGCCGGTCAAGGCATCGTGGCGAACGCCGTCATGCCCGGTGGCATCTGGACCAAGCTCCAGCAGCACTGGGACCCGGCCTTCCTGGCGCAGATGAAGGAGCAGGCCGCCGACGTGATGAAGTCGCCGGAACAGGGCGCCGCCACGTCGGTGCTGCTGGCGACCGCGCCCGAGCTCGAGGGCATCGGCGGGCGCTACTTCGAGGACTGCCACGAGGCGGAGGTGGTCGACCAGGTGCGCGACGGGATCTACGGCGTGCGCGCGTGGGCCCTGGATCCTGAGGCCGCCGACCGCCTGTGGGACGTCTCGACGGCGCTGGTCGACGCGGAGCGCCGCCGGCTGCACCTGGTCTGACGCTCCGACGGGTCGGTCCAGGCGTGGACACGACGCCCGGTGATCGACCACTACCCTCGCGGCTCGTCCTCGGTCCGCCACGGGTGCAGACGCGGCCACCACGCCGGGACCGCGCGCCGGTAGGCCTCGTACTGCATCCCGAACTGGCGTTGCAGGGTCGGCTGCTCGTAGCCGAGCACGAACACGATGAACGCCACGGCGACGACGGCCGCGTACGGGACCAGGACCGGCTGCCAGAGCAGCAACGCCTGCCCGAGGATGGCCGCGACGACCGCGAGGTACATCGGGTTGCGGACGTATCGGTAGAGCCCGCCCACGACCAGGTGCTCAGTCGGCGCGACCGGCGCGGGCGTGCCCAGCCCTTCCGCCACGAAACGGACGAACGCGTGCACCAGAACCCCGGTCCCCGCGACCACCAGCAGCGCGCCCAACACCCGGAGCGGTACCGACGCGGCCAGGGGCTGACCGAGCCGCCAACCGGTCAGCCACCAGGGCACGAGCCCGGCCACCGTCCCCGGCGCCAGGGCGAAGAACACCGCCGTACCCGTCGCCGCAACGGTCCTGCGCATGGGGTCATTGTCTCCCGGCGGTCACCAGGGCACGACTCCGGCGTCCTCGAAGAACCCGCCGGTGGGGCCGTCGTCGGGCAGGGTCGCGAGCCGGATCGCGGTCGCGGCGCCCTGTTCCGGCGTGCGGTGACCGCGGAACCCGTTCAGGTCGGTCGCGACGAAGCCTGGGCAGGCGGCGTTGATCAGGATCTTCGTGTCCTGCAGCTCCTTCGCGTACTGGATCGTGACGGCGTTGAGGAACGTCTTCGACGGCGCGTACGCGACCGCGATCGGGCCGGTCTCGCCGCCGGGCGTGGTCTGCCGGGTCAGCGAGCCGACGCCGCTGGACATGTTGACGATCCGGGGCGACGCGGACCGGCGGAGCATCGGCAGCATCGCGTTGGTGACGCGGACGACACCGATCACGTTGGTCTCCACCACCGTCCGGATCGTCGCGAGGTCCGCAGTGGTCGGCGTCTGCGACCAGCCGCCGGTGATGCCGGCGTTGTTGACCAGTACGTCGAGACCTCCGGCGTGCTCCTCGATCCGCTCCGCGGCGGTGGTCACGCTCGCGTCGTCGGTGACGTCGAGCGGTACGCCGAACGCGTCGACGCCGGCCGCTCGCAGCGTGGTCACGGCCTCGTCGCGGCGTTGCCCGTCCCGGGCGCCGACCCCGACCCGCCAGCCGAGTCGGCCCAGGCCCGCTGCGATCTCGTACCCGATGCCCTTGTTCGCGCCGGTCACCAGCGCGGTCCGTCGTTCGCTCATGGGGCCAGCCTGCGCGGGCACCGCGACGGACTCCAACACCGATCGGGTGGCCGGCGATACCCCAGAGGTATCGGTGCTGCACCCCGGTAGCGTGGTCTCGTGGAGACGCGCGAGCTGCGGTACTTCGTCGCCGTCGCGGAGGAGCTGCACTTCGGCCGGGCCGCGGAGCGGCTCGGGATCGCCCAGCCGCCGCTGTCGCGCGCGATCAGCCAGCTGGAGCGGCGTCTCGGGGCATCGCTGCTGGACCGCACCAGCCGTTCGGTCACCCTGACGCCCGCCGGGGCCGTGCTCCTGCAGGAGGGGCGGGCGGCGCTCGCCGCGGTCGAGGCCGCGGAACGCCGAGCC
>CAXTVE010000230.1:0-5537 GCA_964247485.1 uncultured Propionibacteriaceae bacterium | reverse complement strand
GGCGTGGGGTCCCCGTCCTGGGGCCCGGGCGGGCGGCGCCGACGCAGGGTCGACTCGCCGTGGTCGCGCCAGCGGATCTCGGCCTCGGCGGTGAAGATCAGGTGCTCCAGCACCAGGGTCCAGGCGAGCTCGACGCCGGTGTCCTGCCGCCGCTTGAGGCGGGTGAGGTCCTGCATCCGGCGTACAGTCGCCCCCCGCTGGGTCTGCACGACGGCGTCGGCGTCGACCCCGGGCACGACGACGGCAAGCGCGAGCTTGATCGCCAGCTCGTTGCGCGGCGCGGCTTCCTGCTCGACGGGCGTCGTCCACCAGTCGCCGACCGCGGTCCGGCCGGTCGGGGTCAGCTCGTAGCGCCGCCGGCCGTCGTCGTCCGGGTCGCCGGACTCGCGCACGAGCCCGTCGCGCTGCAGGCGGGCCAGAGTGGTGTAGACCTGCCCGATGTTCAGCGGCCAGGTGCCGCCGGTCTGGCGCTCGAACTCGGTGCGCAGCCGTCCGCCGTAGAGCGGCCCGGCGGCCAGCACCGCCATCAATCCGTGCTTGATCGACATACCCTTGTCCCTCCGCTCGGCATACCGAGTATTCAATTGCATACCGGGTATGTCAATCAGGCGGAGCTCGTGCTGACCGACCGGGACGCCGCGGCCGCCGATCTGACCGGACTCGTGACCGGCCCGGCTCCAGCTCAGTCCGTAGCGGCGAACGCGGTGCGCCGGAACGGGACCGGCTCACGCCAGGTGACGGCTCGCCAGGCCCATTCGAGCGGGCCGTGCCGAAAGGAGCGGAGCCAGAGCCGGCTGAGCAGACTCTGACCGGTGAGGATCGCGGCGGCCAGGAGCGAGGTCGGACCGACCGACACCATGGCGCCGAAGTCGACGACCCGGGCGACGGCCGACACGACCAGCGATGCGCCGACGTAGTTGGACAGGGCCTTCCGACCGAGCGGGTCGAAGACGGCGGCGATCACCCGGCGGGCCTTTGTCGAGCACGACCAGAGCAGCGACAGGCCGCAGACGTACCAAACCGCCATCACCAGGCCCGCGACCCCGCCGGCGGTGCTGAGGCGCGGGTCGCCGGAGTCCGTGGACTGCCAGTAGAGGGCGGGGACCAGCAGGACCGACGCGGCCGAGAGAGTCCAGCGCACCGCTGGTGATCCGAGTTCCAGGGCCCGCGGACCGCCGTATGTGGCCAGTGCCGCACCGGTCAGCATCAGGCCCGGGGTGGCGGGAAGGCCGCCCCCGAGCGCGTACGCGGCCAGAGTGGCCAGCACCCCTCCGGCGAGCTGGAGCGGCCGCGGGGCGAGCAGGACCAGCGGCAGCAGGACCAGGCCGCTGACCGCGTACGCGCGCAGGATGTCGCCCGAGAACACCAGTGCGTGCAGCAGGCCGAGGCCGAACAGGAAGATCAGCCGGAGCAGCAATGCCAGCCAGCCGCGGCGGCCGCGGGCGCGGGCCGAACGGAGGACGAGGACCAGGCTCATCCCGAACAGCAGCGTGAAGATGGGGATGAAGCGGGTCTGCACGGCGTAGTCGAGGATCGTGCGGTCCTCGACGTCGGAGCCGGGTGGCACGTCGAAGCCCAGGTTGACCAGGTCGGGGATGTTGACGACCAGGATGCCGGCGACCGCCATGCCGCGCAGGGAGTCCAGGAAGCCCCAGCGGCCACCGTCGATCACGCACCTGGGGCTAGGTGGGCCGGCCGGTGTCGGCGGTGTGCGGGAGGTTGCTGCCGAAGCGTGCCCGTCGTGCGAGGAGCTGAGAGGGCTCGCCACCAGACGGCCGGTGCGGCCACCGTGCGCTACTCTGTTGGCCGTCGCTCTGCGAAGCCGGCGGACGTAGTTCAATGGTAGAACATCAGCTTCCCAAGCTGAGAATGCGGGTTCGATTCCCGTCGTCCGCTCCATACGAGCCCCCTGGTCAGACGCATCAGCGTCCCGGGTGCGCCTCACCGGCAGCCGTACCGGGCCCGACCGTCACTCTCGACCATGTGCTCAGCCCGCCGAGTCCGGCTGGCCAGACGCTCGTCAAGAGCCGCCGCGATGGCCGCGTCGGAGGCCCGGCTGCTGTGCTGGAGATCAAGGCGGCGGCAAGGGAGTCGTGACCCATCCGGGTGATCAGGTCACGCAGACTGGCACCCGACTGCGCCGCACGCGTGTTGCCTATGTGCCGCAGCTCGTGGAGATGCGGGCACCCGGCCGCGCGGGTGGGGGTCGGCTCACGGAAGAACCACATGGTTGGTTGTCCGCGCCCGATCACCTGCGACGCTGGCGGCGTGCATCTCTTGAACAGGCCAGACCGTTTCCCGCGGTCCAGCCGGTACGACCCCGACTGGGTACTCGCTCTGGACATGGGACCGCACCCGCTGTGGCAGCTGGAAGACCTGCTCCCTGACCTGCGCCTCAGCCCCGGTGATCGCGTCCTCGACCTCGGATGCGGTCGAGGGGCCACTGCGGTGTTCCTGGCCCGTGAGGCAGACGTGGTCGTCTCGGCGTTCGATCGGTGGGTCGACGAGGGTGAACTCCGCGCGGTGGTCGACGCCGCCGGCTTCGCACATCAGGTCTCGGTGTCTGTCGGCGATGTCCGACACCTGCCGTTCGAGGACGCCGAGTTCGACGCCATCGTCAGCGTCGACGCCTTCGAGTACTTCGGCACCGACGTGCACCTGCTACCGACCTTGCTCCGGGTCCTCAAGCCCGGCGGCCGGATCGCCATCTCGACCCCAGCGTTGAAGGTCGACCCCTACCTGCAGACCCCACCGAAACAGGTGACGGCGCTGGCCGGGTGGGAGGCCGCGGCCTGGCACGCGCCGGACTGGTGGCGACGGCATTGGCACCTCACCGGCCTCGTTGAGGACGTCGCCGCCCGGATGCAGCCCGGCAGCAGGGACGACTGGATGGTGTGGGCCCGCGCGACCGGTGCAGCTGACGCCGACCCGCTCCTCACCATGCTGGCCTCGGTCGGACCCGACGACATCGGGTTCGCCCTGGTCACCGCCGTCAAGCACAGACCTGACGGCTGACCCAGCTCCGACCCTCCCGGTGCACCTTCCCCGTACGGCACACGTGAGGCTCTGCGGTCCGCGACACTGCCGAGGTGAACGGGCAGTGCCGAACAAGGGTGGGAACTCGGGGCCGACCGAACCCGCTCCTCAGGCATCGCTCCGGCCCGGGTCCCCGCCGGCACCCGCTGGGCGCAGTCATGCAGCGCACGTTGGACCGCCTCCGGTCAGGCGACTGAACGCGGCCATACCCTGACCGCCCCAACCGTCGACGCGCCCGTCTTGCGGGGCCCGATCCTCGGATCCGGCGTATCTCCCGGCCTCGAGCCCGCTCCTGCGGCTGTGGCCTGTCAAACGGCACCGATCCGATCGCGAGAGGACCTGAGATGACTCACGACGAGGTCAAGGCGATGTGCACGACGCTGATCGAGCAGGTCTTCAACCAGGGGAATGTCCAGGTGGCCGACGAGTGGGTCGCCACCGACTTCTACAACCACGAGGCCCCCGACAGCCCGGGTCCCGAGGGATTCAAGGCCACCGCCATCTGGCTGCGCAGCGTCTTCCCCGACTACCGCGCTGAGCTCGAGGAGCTGGTGGTCGGGCAGGACATCGTCGTCGCCCGCCTGAGGGTCAGCGGCACCCAGCGGGGCGAGTTCATGGGTATGCCACCCACCGGGCGGCAGTTCTCCGTCCAGCACATGCACATGTACCGGCTGGCCGACGGCAAGCTGGCCGAGCACTGGGCCTGCCGGGACGACCTCGGGCAGCTGGCCCAGCTCGGTCTGCTGCCGCCTCTCGGTGCGCCCCCCCACGCAAGAGGGGGGGGGGCCCACCCCCGCCGGGGGGGTGGGCGGCCTAGGGCCCACCCACGACCGGAGCAGCACGACGAGGAGGACGAGCACCAGCCCGGCGAGGAGCGCGACGACGACCGGCACGACACCTCCCGCGAGTCCAGCCCCGTGCGGGCGCCGGCTCGGGGCCGGCAGAGAGAAGGGCACGGTAACGACCGCCGGATCGCGCGAGCGCCCTTCGGTCGGGAAGGCGACAGCAGCCGTGTCCGCCTCGACAGGTCGCCCTCCTCCGATCGGGTCACCGGCTTCGCCACCCGGAGGAGTACGTGTGCCTCCGCACGGTGACGGCCGCCGGGGTGGTTCGGACCGGTATCGATGAACCGGTACCGCGGTGACCGTTCGTTCCCTACTGTCTGTCGCATGTCCGCAGTCGCCGTGGTCGCACCGGATCACGGCCGTCCTGGTGCTCGCCGGCGTCGTCGTCCTCCTCCGCGCGTTCATGGTGCAGGACGGCATCTCCGACGAGGGACCGCGGCAGCCGACACCGAGCGAGGCGGCCGTCCCGACCCCGCGCTGACCGCCGCGTCACGGGTCGGCTCCCACCTCGGTGGGACAGGTGGCGCTCCCTCTATGGCTACGTCCGGTGGGCCGCTGCTCCGGATGCGACAGGGACGGCGTCGGATCACGGACGGTCGGATAACCGCACGTCCACCAGGGTGGGGCTCGGCGCCGCCGACCGGTGCGGCGCATCCACCGACGGCACACCACCGCACGTACGGCGCTCTACCGCGCCCCCGCTGCTCCTCGAGCGGGTGCGCCCGTGAACGGGGGATCGGATGGAAGACGTTCTCGACGAGTTCCGGGCACGAATAGAGGAGCGGGCCTCACACCTGCTCGGCTACCCGGAGAGCATGTACTTCGACTACAAGCCGCTGCTCGATTTCATGCACTACAACATCGACAACCTGGGTGACCCGTTCTCCGACCTCATCTACGGCGTGAACTCCACCTCGTTCGAACGCGAGGTCCTCGACTGGTTCGCCCGGCTCTATCGCACGGATCTGCACGAGTCCTGGGGATACGTCACGTCCTGCGGATCCGAGGGGAACCTGTACGGGTTGTACCTCGGCCGGGAGGCTTTACCCACCGGCGTCCTCTACTACTCCGCGGCGACGCACTACTCCGTCGCCAAGGCCGCCCGCATCCTCGGCTTCGAGAAGCGGGTCGTCCCGACGCTCGACACCGGGGAGATCGACTACGACGCCCTGGAGCACGCGATCCGGGAGAACATCGAGCGTCCGGTCGTCCTCAACGCCAACATCGGCACGACCGTGACCGGCGCGATCGACGACGTCGACCGCATCCTCGACATCCTGGCGCGCACCGGGGTCGACGACTTCTACCTCCACTGCGACGCGGCGCTGGCCGGCATGATGCTCCCGTTCATGCCCGACGTCGCCCACGAGATCAGCTTCGCGCGGCCGATCGGGAGCGTGTCGGTCTCGGGCCACAAGTTCATCGGCGCCCCGTACCCCTGCGGCGTGGTGATCGCCCGCCGGGAACACGTCCGGCGCATCGAGACCACGGTCGAGTACACGGGTGCGCTGGACGCGACGATCGGCGGGTCGCGCAACGGGCAGGCGCCGATCTTCCTGTGGTACGCGATCACGACGCGCGGGAAGGAGAACGGGTTCGTCCACGAGGTGGAGCGGTGCATGAACATCGCGGACTACCTGTGCGCCCGCCTGACCG
>CAXTVE010000229.1:3258-5553 GCA_964247485.1 uncultured Propionibacteriaceae bacterium | reverse complement strand
GTCCTCCGCGCCGCGGCGCCCGGCGGCCCCGATCCGCCCGTCGCGCTTGGGCACGGTGCGAGGCAGGGCATCCGCCACGGCCGGATCGTGGGTGACCAGCATGACCGTGCTGCGCCACTGCCGGTTCAGAGTGTCCAGCGCAGTCAGCACCACGTCCCGGGCGGCCGGATCGAGCTGGCTCGTCGGCTCGTCGGCCAGCAGCAGGCGGGGCCGACGGGCGATCCCGCAGGCCAGCGCGAGCAGCTGGCGGTCCGCAGGGACGAGCCGGTCGGCCCGGGTCGCGGCATCGACCCCCAGACCGACCACAGCCAGCACCTCGTCGACCGCCGGCAGCTCCGCGGCGGGAACTCCGGCGGTCCGCGCCGCACGCTGGGCGAGCTGAACGTTCTCGGCGACCGCGAGGTAGCCGATCAGGTTGCGGGCGGCACCCTGCAGCACCACGCCGATGCTCCGGGCGCGGAGCAGATCGCGGTCGGCGTCGGACAGGGTAGCCAGATCGGTCCCGTCGACCAGCAGCCGTCCTGCGCTCGGTCGCAGCAACGCGGCGCAGGCGAGCAGCAGGGTGGACTTGCCCGATCCTGACGGACCGAGCAGGCCGACGACCTCACCGGGGGCCACCGACAGGCTGATCCCGGACAGCGCCGCGACGTCATGTCCCTCGGTGTGGTAGATGTGCACCAGCTCGTGGGTGATCAGCTGCGCACCGGCCGCTGCGCTCATGGCTGACCGCCGAGCCGGTCGGGGCCGGACCCGCGGTCGAGCCGCCGGATCCCGAGCAGGACGACGCCGGTCAGCACGCCGGCCGCGAGGGCGACCGATCCCGCCAGGGCGGGCAGTCGGAGGCGCAGGTCGGCGTGGATCGCGGGCAGCGGGTCGGCCAGCATCGGCAGACCCGTGACCACCAGCACGCAGCCCAGCGTCCCGGCGACCGCCCCGGCCAGGACCGCCGCCAGGCCGGGCCTCAGGTAGGTCACCGCCGCCGCCCGTCGCACGGTGCCGTCGGCGACCCCGGCGAGCCGCAGGGCGGCCAGGTCCCGGCTGAGGACCGGCCGTTGGGCCGACATGGTGAGGGCGACGGCCAGCCCGGCGAAGATCCCGGCCAGTGATGCCAGCCCGGGCCCGATCTGCGCGCTCAGGGCCGAGGCCGTGCCGCGGGTGGCGGCCGCGGCATCGGCCGCCGTCCGGGTGCTGGTCACGGTGCTGCCGTCCTCGGTGAGGGCCTGCCGGAGCTGGTCCAGCCGACCGGCTCCGGCGGCCGAGACCCAGATCTGCACCGTGGTCGGCGACGTCACCCGGGCGTGCCCGGCGCGCAGAACGGCCTCGAGGTCACCGACCGCGACCGCCTGGCGCGAGCCGGGCACCGCGTCGAGAGACCGGGCCACTGGCTCGATGGCCAGCGGGGACCCGTCCGGGGCGGCCAGGGTCGGTGCCGTCTCGATCCGCGCGTCCTCGGCCACCAGGACCGGCAGGGCGAGCGGCACCCAGGCGTGTTGCACCCCGAACGCCGCGCCGTTGGACCACACGTCGAAGACGAGTCCGCCGCCGGCCTGCCGAAAGGTGAGCTGGTCGTCGAGGTTGCTCGACGGGAGCCGCTGCCACCGGTCGGCCGGACCCAGGTCGACCGGTTCGGTGCGCCCATCCTGCTCGACGGTCAGGGCTGACAGTGGGAGGGCGCCCACCATCGGTCCGTCCGGCCGCCCGATGACCTGCAGCAGCCGGCAGCCGTCGCGGCAGAGGACGGCCCCGCGCAACCGTTCGCCGTTGCTGGCCGCCAGCTGGGCGGACCCGAGGGTCGAGGAGCGCCGGGTGCCGTCCGCACTGAGGTACTCGACCGCCAGCTCGGCGCGCCGCCCCGTCCGGGTGACGGGGTCCTCCAGGTCCGTCACGGGCGCCTGCTCCGTCTGGCCGAGCTGGCCGTGGCCGCCGATCTGCACGGTCAGGCTGTCGCCGGTGAACGTGACCGGGTCCACCGCCGGGGCGCTGAGCCGGCCCCAGGTGGCCGGGTCGGTGGTCCGGTCGGTGCCGTACGCGACCGCGGCGAAGCCCGCGGGCTCGACGAACATGCCGCGAAGCGCCCGGCCGTCCGTGCGCCGGGTGAGCGCCACCACCGTCATCGTGGCCGCCGAGGTGGCGTGCCCGGGGTCGAGGCGGGCCAGCGTGCGCTGCGCCGCGGTGACGTTCCCGTCCACCTCGAGCACGACGGCCGCGCCGGTGCGGACCTCGGCGTCGTGGCGCCGCACCGCCCCCCCGCTAGCGGTCAGCTGGACCGCGGACACCGCGCAGGCCGCGGGCCCC
>CAXTVE010000229.1:0-3248 GCA_964247485.1 uncultured Propionibacteriaceae bacterium | reverse complement strand
GGTGAAGACGAGGAACCGGTGCAGGTTCTCCAGCACCGGCCCGCCGGCCAGATACGACAGATCGGTCCCCGACCCGGTCGCGGACGGCCAGCAGGCCAGGTTCATCCCCAGCCCGCACCCGTCCGCGGCCCGCCCCCCCGACGCCCCGAGCGCGTCCAGCGGCACGGCGAACACCGCGACGGCCGCGGCCACGGTGGTGCCGACCAGCAGCAGCCGCAGCCCCCGCAACCGCACCGTCAGGGCGGCGGCGAGCAGCGACCCGGGACGCGTTCCGCGCTGCGCCAGGCTCCCGGCCCGGCGGGCGGCGAGCCGGACCAGGAGCCGGCACAGCACGCCGCTCAACCCGAGCGCCAGCAGCGAGGGGACCAGCAGGCCGAGCACGCTGGTCGTCCCGACCTGGATGGCCACCAGCAGCCCGGTGACGGCCAGCACGAGCAGGACGGCGTCGACCAGCAGCGCCCGGCCCCCGGCCTCCCGGACCGCAGCGGGCGCCGACCGCAGCAGGCTGATCACCGGATGGGCCAGCAACGCCCGGGACGGGAAGACGATCACCGCCACCATCACGAGCAGCACGACGAGGGGGACGACGGCGACCGCCGGACCGAGAAGCAGACCCCGTTCGCCCGGCAACAGAGTCGCCACCACCGCCAGCAGGCCCAGCCCCGGCAGCCAGCCGACCAGCCAGCCGACGGTGGTCACCGCCGCCCCCCGGGCGGCGACCTGCCGGCGCAGCTGGACGGCCGGTTCGCCGCGGAGTCGGCCCAGCCCGAGCTCGCCCCGTTGCGCGGCCAGCTGGACCGAGGCCAGCAGGGCCAGGACGACGCCGACCAGGACCGCGAGCTGGACGAGGCTCAACGTCAGTCCGGCCACCGCCCGGTCCCGCTCCTGGGCGATCCGCGCCAGGCTGTCCGGCACGTCGGTACTGAGCTGGGCCCGCCCCGCCGTCACCTCGTGGAGCGTGCGGTCGTCGTCCGCCAGTGCGTCGAGGTCCTCGGTGCGGACGGCGGCGTGGTCGAGCCGCAGGTCCAGGGTGTCGGCGTAGGCACCCTGGAACAGCTCGGGCACCGCGATCAGGGGGTTGCTCTGTGGACCGCCGCTGTCCGGGAACCGGGAGAATCCCGTCGGCGGCCGGCCGAACCAGTACGGGTCGTCCGTCCCCGCGGGGCGGTAGACGCCGGACACCGTGAGGACCCGCGGCGGACGGTACAGCGTGCTCGTGACCAGCCGGAGCTGATCACCCTGCCCTACCTTGAAGAGAAGGGCGTCGGCCGAGGAGACAGCCACCTGGTCGGCGCTGGTGGGACACCGACCCGCCACCAGGGACAGGTGGGTGCAGATGTCGTCCCGCCACTGCAGGGATCCGCTGATCCCGGGCAGGTTGGCCCGGACCGGGACCCAGGCGACCTCGGCACTTCGTCCGATCAGCGGGGGCTGGGTCAACTGCTTCAGCCCCGGCGGGACCAGGTCCGGCAGCACGGGTCCGGGCCCCCCGCTCAACAGCGGCGGACTGGTCAGCGACCAGGCGTTGCCGCCGCTGTCCACCGAGAGGGTCGCATCGACGATCGTCTGCTGGATCTGACGCTGGTAACCGGCCGCGAACACAGCGGTGGCCGAGATCAGGGCACTGACGACGATCACCAGGACCGTCTGCCGACCGCGGTGGGCGAGCGACCGGCGGGCCAGCCGCCACCCGGTCACCAACCCCCGGTCGCGGCTGCGCATCCGCCCATCCTGCCGCCCCGGGCCACGTTCGTCACCGGGTCGTCCTGTGACGATGCCGACCCCGGCCGGGGGTCACCCCCTCGGTCGACTCAGTACTCGTCGCCGCGCTTGAGGCGGGGCGGCGGGAGCCGGAAGCGGCGGATCTGGGTGCTGCGGGTCATCCCGTACATCAGCAGGCCGCGGAGCGGGGCGCTCGGCAGCCGGGCGGCCAGCACCTTCTTGAAGCCGCGCCACATCAAGAACCCGTCCACGAAGACGGCCAGGATGAACAGGTACATCGCCAGCGTGGTGAAGATCGCCACGCTGGGGAAGTAGGAGCCGAGCAGGGTGATGGCCAAGATGACGACCACCGACGGCAGCAGGAACTCCCCGAGGTTGAGCCGGGCGTCGATGTAGTCGCGCATCAGCGCCTTCTCCGGCGTCTGGTCGCGCAGGCCGAGGGTCTTCATCCGCTCGGCCCTGGCCTGCCGGGCGGCGATCTGCCGGGACTCCCGGTTGCTCACCGGCCGGTTCACGCGCTGCCGGCGGGCAGCCTCGGCTTGGGCCCGGGTGGGGGTCGGCCGGGCCTTCTTGGTGCTGGCTCCGACCGATGCCTGAGGCTCCGGCTCCGGCTCGGGAACCGGCTCGACCTTCCGGCGCAACAGGGCCACGGGTTCCTTCTTTCGTGCGGGTAGCCCCTGAATTGTCTCAGTGGTCACCCTCGAATGTCGAAACTACCTGCCCGCTCGGTGTGGAGCGGTTTCGCGACAGCGATACGGTGGGAGCCTGTTTGCGGCCCCGGCCGCGACCCCCGTCACGGAAGGACCCCGAGGCACATGGCTGGCATGTTCTCACGCATCTCGATGATCTTCCGCGCCAAGACCGACAAGGCGCTGGACAAGCTGGAGGACCCGCGACAGACCCTGGACTACTCCTACCAGCGCCAGCTGGAGCTGCTGCAGAAGGTCCGCCGCGGCGTCGCCGACGTGGCCACCAGCCGCAAGCGGGTGGAGCTGCAGGCCACCGGGCTCAACACCCAGGCCGACAAGCTCACCGCCCAGGCCCAAAAGGCTCTCGAAGTCGGCCGCGAGGACCTGGCCCGCGAGGCGCTCACCCGTCGCTCCGGTCTGCAGCAGCAGATCACCGACCTGCAGACCCAGCACGCCACGCTCCAGGGTGAGGAGGAGAAGCTGACCCGGGCGAGCCAGCGGCTGCAGGCCAAGGTGGACGCCTTCCGCACCCGCAAGGAGACGATCAAGGCGACCTACTCTGCCGCCGAGGCGCAGACCCGGATCGGCGAGGCGTTCTCCGGCATCAGCGAGGAGATGGGCGACGTCGGGCTGGCCATCCAGCGCGCCGAGGACAAGACCGCGGAGCTGCAGGCCCGGGCCGGCGCGATCGATGAGCTGCTGGCCAGCGGGGCGCTGGACGACCCGACCGGCACCGCGAAGGACGACATCACCCTCGAGCTGGAGCAGCTCGCCTCGACCTCGGACGTGGAGAGCGAGCTGAGCCGGATGAAGGCCTCGATCGGCGCCGGGCCGGGC
>CAXTVE010000228.1:0-5559 GCA_964247485.1 uncultured Propionibacteriaceae bacterium | reverse complement strand
CCGGTTCAGTGGCTGAGCCACCAGTTCCAGGCGGGCCGTGTGATCGAAGGTGATCAGGGCGAACGCCCCGAGGTCGGCCTGCTCCTCGTGCAGCCGGAACCGGCTCTGGTCGCCGATCAGGGTCATGTCGGTGTCGGAGTAGGTCCGGCAGACGTAGGCGTGCGCCTCGGCCGGGTCGCGGGTCGAGAAGACCGCAGTGCCGTGATCGGCCGGCGGGGCCAGGGTCGGGCTGGGGGCACTCATCCGGGCGGGTGGCGCAGCGTCTCGCGTGGCGACGATCCGTAGCAGCGCTTGTAGTCCCGGGCGAACCGGCTCAGCTGGGGGAAGCCCCAGGCGCTGGCGATGGAGCTCACGGTCTGCCCGTCACCCGGGCGGGCGGCCTGCAGGGCCGTGTGCGCCCGGCCCATCCGCACCGCCCGGAGGTGGGCCACCGGGGTGCTGTCCAGATGGCGCCGGAAGGCGGCCTGGAGGGCGCGCGGGCTGAGCCGAGCCGCCGCCGCGATCTCGGGCAGCCCGATCGGCTCCGCCACGTGCCGTTCGAGCAACGCGGGCGCCAGGAGCCGGGGGTCCGGGGGCGGGGGCGGCCCGGGCCGCACCGTGCCGGCCGGCCGCCAGCTGGGCGGCTGTCCGTCGAGGGAGCGACGGCGATGTCCGCCGTCCAGGTAGAGCCGCCGGAGCAGCTGCTGGGTGTCCTGGTCGTAGTGGACCGGCGCAGGTTGCTCCCACGTCAGCACGGCCACGACTCGACTCCTTGATCAACTGCATCGTGAGCCGCTGCTTGACCCGTCCTCCATTGTGTCACCACCCGGGCACGATTGGCCCCTGGAAGCGGGTCGAACTTGTGCCAGGTGTCAAGTCCTTCCGTCGCTTTCTGTCTTGCCCGCTCGGGTCCCTGCGTGGTCCAGTGGGGGTCAGTGGTCCAGAAGCGCGCCACACCAGCACGATCTGGAACGGAGCGCGATGTCGACCACGAGGACTGCCCTGGATCGAGACGCCCTGGGCGATCAGACCCGCACGCGCCTGCGTCTGGCGCAGAGCTGTGGTGCCACGGAGAAGGAGAAGCTGCACGAGGAGGTCGTGAACAGCCACCTGTGGCTGGCCGATGCCCTGGCCCGCCGCTTCCGTCGGCCCAGCGAGGAGATCGAGGACCTGCAGCAGGTGGCCCGTACCGGTCTGGTCCAGGCTGTGCGGCGCTACGACCCGGAGTACGGGCCGTTCACCGCGTTCGCCGTCCCGACCATCACCGGGGTGCTCAAGCGGCACTTCCGTGACCACGGCTGGCTGGTCCGGCCGCCTCGGCGGACCCAGGAACTGTCGGCGCAGATGCGTCAGCTCTGGCCCGACCTGACCCAGCGGCTGCACACCGCGCCGTCGGAGCAGCAGGTGGCCGACAGCCTCGGCGCGTCGGTGCAGGCGATCCGCGAGGCGATGTGCGCCAACCAGGGGTACCGGTCCGACTCGCTCGAGGTGGTGGGGGCCCGGGCCACGGTCGACCAGAGCCAGGCGGACGAGATCAACCGGTGCGAGACGCGGCTGGTGCTGCACCGCGCCTGGCGTCAGCTCACGGTCGACGAGCGGCGGCTGCTCACCCTGCGCTTCTTCGAGGAGCGCTCGCAGTCCGACATCGCCGAGCGCATCGGGACGAGTCAGATGCAGGTGTCGCGCCTGCTGGCGAGGACCCTACGGCGCCTGCGCACTCTGATCGGCGGTCTGGAGGAGCTGGAGGCGGCATCGTGACCGGGACCCTGCTCTACCCTGGGCGGGTGGCGGTGTCCGCAGAGCTGGTCGACCTGATCCCCGAGGCGGTGGCCACGCCGGCCAGCGCGGCCGCCCGCGCCGTGGTTATCGCCACGATGCTGCTCGGGATCCTCGACGCGGTCACCTGGCGCGGTGGGCCGGGCGGCGACGCCGACGAGCCGACCAGTCTGCTTCAGGTCGTGCAGGCTGCCGCCGCCCACCAGCAGCGGATGACGCCGTTGGCTGACCACCACGAGTCTGCGGTCGCCGATCGCTGAGGTTTAGCCGCCCGTGGCGGCTGGGTACGTGACCCACAGGCCAGCGGACGACCATGGACGTCGGGTGGCTCAGGCTCCGTGTGGTCCAGAAGCGGCCCGCGGGGCCGTACATCCACTCCGACCCAGGCGGCCGGAGCCGCACGCAAGCCTGGCGAACCAGCCAGCGGGCGACCTCAGCCGGCGGGCGTCACCGTGGCGGTGACGGCGAGATGGTCGGTGCCCCGAAGGCGCTGAGTGCCGGCGGCTGTGGCGGTCAACTCGGGGCTGAGCAGGACGTGGTCGATCGCCACCACCGGCGGCAGCCCACGCCGGTCGGCGGGCCAGGTCGGCTGCCACCCGGCCCCGGCGAGGTCCTCGCTGGTGCGGAAGCCGTCGTCGCGCAGCCGGCGCATCGGCCAGTGACTGGACACGGCGTTGAAGTCCCCGGCCACGATCGTCGGGCCGGTCCCGTCGGCCAGGGCGGCCCGGAGCAGCCGGTGGTCGGTGGCCCAGGTCGAGCGACCGCGCAGCGGTGGCGACGGGTGCACCGCGGCGACCCGGAGCGGCCCCAGCCCGGGTACGTCCAGGGTGACCAGCCAGTTCTGGTGCTCGCCCTCGGCCGGCAGGGGCTGGGTGCCCCGCACCGGGAACCGGCTGAGGACCAGGGTGCCGGTCGGCCCCCGTGCGGGCAGCTCGCCGCCCCCCGCGTACGCGAGGTCCTGCTCGACCCCGAGGTCGCGTAGCCGCTGCCGCGCGCCGGCGGTCACCTCGGTCAGGACCAGCACGTCGGCCTGACCGGCCGCCGCTGCCACTGACGTGGTGTCGGCCCGGCCGAAGTAGAGGTTGGCCGCCAGCACCCGGATGGCCCGACCGGACCCGGGGCTCCGCGGGCCCGGCAGGAACACCGGTCCGACCCACGACGAGTGCAGCACCGCCATCGTCAGGGTGAGCACGGTCAGCACCACTCCGGTCCGGGAGCGGCGCCGGGCGAGCCCGAGCCCGAGCAGGACCAGCGCGGCCGCGTAGCCGGCCAGCCCGTAGTCGGAGAACGCAGTCAGCACGCCCCAGGTGTCCGGAGCGGTCGGGGCCGCCGCCGGCGGCAGAGAGCGGGCGGCGGTGGTCAGCGTGGCGAGGCCGGCGCAGAGCAGCCCGGCGGCGGTGGCCAGCCGGCCCGCGGTACCGCTGGCCCTCACCGGGTGCCGGCCACCGTGACCAGCAGACCGCGGTGGTCGGTGCCGGGTACGGTCGCGGTGGTCAGGTCCGTCACGGTCAGCGCGGAGTTGACCAGGACGTGGTCGATCGGCAGCAGGGGCGGCACCGACCCCCCCGCCGGGTAGGTCGGCGTCCAGCCCGCACCGGTGAGATCGGCGGCGCCGCGCAGCCCGAGCCGGCGCAGCCGCTGCATCGGTCCGTGCGCGTCGACCGCGTTGAAGTCCCCCGCCACGACCAGCGGACCCTCGCCGTGCTCCGCCAGCACACCGCGGAGGCGTTCATGCTCGGCGTGCCAGCGACCGCCCCCGCAGTAGGGGTTGCAGGGGTGCACGGCGACCAGGCGGACCAGACCGAGGTCCGGGACCTCGGCGGGCACGCTCCACTGCGCGAAGGAGGACGGTCCCACGAGGGTGCCCCGGCCCAGCCGGAAGCGGGAGAAGACCGCAGTGTTGCTGCCCTCGTCCCGCGGGTCGCCCACCGCGTAGGGGAAGCGGTCGTCGAAGCCTGCGGCGGCCAGCTCCTGCTGCAGCGCGGCGGTGGTCTCCACCAGCACGACGACGTCGGCCCGGGCCGCGAGCCGGGCCACCGCCGCCGGGTCGGCGCTGCCGGCGTAGGTGTTGAGCGTGAGCAGGGTGAAGGACCGGGTCACCGCCGGTCGGCGGTCGGGCACGAACAGCGGACCCAGCCAGGCCAGGTGGCCGAGGGCCGCCACGGCGACCAGACCGGCCATCACGGCCAGGGCTCGCCGACGACGGGTCCGGAGCAGCGCCACCAGCAGACAGAGCAGGGCGGCGGCGTACGCGAGAACGCCGTAGGCGACGAAGGAGGCGACCAGGGCGGTCGCGTCGTCGGCCGGGGGCACCAGGTAGAGCACCGTGCTCACCACCCCCGGGACGGCGAGCAGCGCGGCGAGTGTGAGCAGCACGGCCTGGCCCCGGCCGGTCGCCGGCCGCGTGTCCCACGCCGTGGTGGGGGCGGCGCTCACCGGCTGCGCCGCGGGGCGGAGGGGTTGGCCTTGACCATCCGGAGCTCCTCCGGGTGCGGCGGGAACTCCGCGGTCTGGCGCTCGTCGGTGTCGGCCCAGCCGTGCGCGCGGTAGAAGGCCCGAGCCGTCTCGTTGGCGGTCAGCACCCACAGCGACGCCTGCGGCGTGTTGGCCGCGAACACCTCGAGACACGCGAACTCGAGCAGCGCTGAGCCGTAGCCGCGGCGGTGGTGGTCCGCGAGCACGCCGAGGTGGTGGATGGCGCCGTCGCCGAACGTCACGTAGCCCACGGGTTCCTCGCGGCGCTGCAGCACGTAGGTGTGCAGCCGCCCGGCACGCAGCACCCGCCGCCACCGGCGCTGCACGTCAGCGAGGGGGTACGGGTGCTGATCGGGCGGGAACACGTGGGCCAGCGCCAGCTCGCTCGCACCGCGCTCGAGCGCCGCCAGCAGCTTGGCCTCGTCGTAGCGAGCCCGGCGGATCCGCAGTCCGGTCTGCTCGTCCTCCAGCGGCGGGTCCACGGCGTCCAGGAGGTCGAGCAGCTCGTGGGCGACGTGGTCGGCGCGGGTGCGGAGGCCGCGACGGGCGGCCCGGTTCGACTTCTGCACGCACCACGCCTCGGCCTTGACGTCCTCGGTCGCGACCACCAGACCGTTCTCCCCGGGGGCGACGACGGTGATGTCCTCCCAGTCCATCCGCGTCCGCCGCAGCGGGTTGACGACCTCGACGCCCGCGTCGGTCGCCACCAGACGGGGGTGCAGGCCGAAACGCCAGGCGTAGGCCAGCGCGAGCAGGGTCAGCACCAGCAGCAGAGCGGGGATCCACGGCGAGCCCTCGCTGCGGTAGGTCAGGTAGGCCAGGACGGGGATGACCACACCGGCGGTGACCGCGAACGCCCCGGCGAGGACCAGACCGGACCGGCTGGCCCGCCAGGTCCGGTGGGCCTGGACGGTTCTCACCACGTTCACCTCCTGCCGAGCGGGTCCCGCCCGGGGTCCCGATCCAAAAGTTCTCACCCGGCAAGGTGGTCCTACGCTGAGCAGGTGGCCGAGGTGGCGCTGGTGACCGACTCTACGTCGTCCCTGGGGCCTGAGCAGGCCGAAATCGCCGGGGTCACGGTGGTTCCGCTGCAGGTGGTCGTCGACGGCCGCAGCCGGTCGGAGACCGAGGTGCCACCGGCCGAGGTGGCCGCCGTGCTGCGGTCGGGCCGCTCGGTGAGCACGTCGCGGCCCAGCCCGGGGTCCTTCGCGGCCGCGTACGCCGAGCTGGCCCGGCGGGGGGCCGCCGCGGTGGTGTCGGTGCACCTCAGCGCCGAGATCTCCGGGACGTGCGCCGCGGCGGAGCAGGCCGCGGCGGATGCGCCGATCC
>CAXTVE010000227.1:0-5651 GCA_964247485.1 uncultured Propionibacteriaceae bacterium | reverse complement strand
TGCACACCCTCACGGCCTACGCCTGCGACGACCCGGCGCTGGGCGTGGCCGGCGGGGCCGGTGTCGACTCCGGCACCGTCGGTGTCGGCGACGCGCACGCACTCAGGGCCAGCCCCAGGACCAGGCCGAGAACGCCGTACGCCCGCCGGGCGCGCAGGTCCGGACGGGCGATCACCGACCGAGCCTACGTGGGTCGGGCCGTCCCGCCGGGCGTCTGCGTCGGCGGCACCGGGCGGGCCTCGTACGCGCGCCGCGCCCCGCAGACCGCCGCCCGTGAGCAGGGGCTGGTCTCGCCGGTCGCGCTCATCCGGACCACGACCTGGTCAGCCGGCACCTGGTGGGCGACCACGACGGCTTCGCCCTCGGGCAGGGTGACCCGCTGCCCCACCGCCGGCACCTCACGGGCGAACGAGGCGTACAGCGGGTGCTCGTACTTCAGGCAGCACATCAGCCGGCCGCAGGCGCCGGAGATGCGCAGCGGGTTGGTCGGCAGGTCCTGCAGTTTGGCCATCCGGAGCGTGATCGGTTCGAGAGCAGTGAGGAAGGTGGCGCAGCACAGCTCGCGGCCGCAGCTGCCGACCCCGCCGGTCACCTGGGCGGCGTCGCGGGAGCCGATCTGCCGCAGGTCGATCCGGGCCCGCAGGCTCCGGGCCAGCTCGCCGACCAGGCCCCGGAAGTCGACCCGGTGCGGCGCCGTGAAGTAGACGACCACCATCGCGTCGAAGTCCGCGCCGGTGTCGATGTAGTCGATACCGACCACCTTCATCGGCAGATCGTGGCGCTTGACCAGGCGCTTGATGACCAGCTTGGCCTCGGCGCGACGGCGCCGGTTGGTCGCATCCCGCTCGAGGTGGGCGGCCGTTGCGTGTCCCGCGCACTCCGGCAGCGCCCCGAACTCCTCGTCGACCCACTCCGGCGCCCAGACGCACTCGGCGACCTCGGGCCCGGCCTCGGTCGGCACCAGCACGTGGTCGCCCACCGCGTAGGCGGCCGTTCCCGGGTCGAGGTAGTGCAGCCGACCGTAGCGCTCGAACCAGACCGCCATCACCCGGGGCATGGGCTCAACCTACGACGACCCGCCGCCCCCGGCATGGCCGAACGCGCCCTGAGGCGGGAAACCCGGAAGCCCGGCAGATGCGGGTCTGCCGGGCTCCCACGGATGGGTTACTGGGGGGCAGGGACCCATCCGCGCCAGAATGCTCTTACCGGACCCGCAGGGCCTGGCCGATGTAGATGCGGTTGGGGTTCTTGAGAGTCTTCTTGTTCAGCTTCCACAGGCCCCGCCACCCGCCCTTGACGCTGTAGCGCTTGGCGATCTTGGCGAGGGTGTCGCCGCTGCGCACCTTGATCCGCTTGGCGGTGGTCGACTGGCCCTTGACGGCGGGCTTCTTGACGGCTGGCTTCTTGACGGATGGCTTCGCCTTGACCTTGGTGGCACCCGGGTTGGTCGACGGCACCGCCTTCTTGTCGGCCTTGCCGTTGGACCTGGTCAGCCCAGCCTTGCGGCCGCAGGTCGGCCACGCGCCCGGGCCCTGGCCGTGCAGCACCCGCCGGGCGATGGCGATCTGCTCGGCCTTGCTCGCCTTGTTGGCCTGCCGGGCGTACTTCCGCCCGCCGAAGGCCTTCCACGTGCCCGAGGAGAACTGCAGGCCGCCGTAGTAACCGTTGCCGGTGTTGACCGACCAGCGGTTGCCACTCTCACACTTGGCCACCTTGTCCCACACCGTCTTGGGTGCGGCGTGGGCCGGCGTGGTGCCGGCGAGCGCAATTCCGAGGGCCAGAGCGAGTCCGGCCACGATGCTCAGCACAGTCTTGAAGATCTTCGACGTCAACGCCGGTCCTTCCTGACGCTACGCCTGCGCAGGTCAGCATGAGGAGGACGGCGGCATGTTGGAGGGTGCCGCCCGCATCCCTGGAGTCCCGTCCCCCGACGGTTCTCCGCTGGCCTTCGACCTTCGCTGCGCCCGGGACTCTCCCGGCAAGGTGCCCGCCCAGCGAAGCTCGGCGCAGCGGGCACGCGACCCCGGCCGACACGTCTGGTGCCGCCGGGTGAGTTCCTACCCCCTCTGCGCGACCGTGACCGAGTTTGATAACAAATCGGAAACGAACGCGGGATGAGCGTAAGCGTGATCAGGTCTGGTTGCAAGACCAACGATCGGAGACGTCCGGCGGGCGGACCTGACAACGGTTTCCGTCGTGGCTGAGCTGCCGGGAAAAGGCAACGGCCTGGTCACCAGGACCAGGCCGAAAGGTTGTCGGAGAGAACGCTCGGGGGTTCGTCCCCTCCGGCAACCCGCGAATACGGTACCCAACATCCGGCGCTGAAACGAACCGAAGCCGAAAAATTCCGGAAAGAAATCAAGGCCGAGGCCTGATCAGCCCTCGACCAGGGCGATCAGCGTAGCCTCGACGGCCAGCAGTGGCGCGACATTGCCCTCCAGCGCCGTCCGGCAACCGAGCAGCGCGTCGATCCGGCGCAACGTCGCCTCGGGGGTGGATCTCCTGGCCAGGACCGAGATCTGGGCCGACAGGTCGGTATTGACGAGGGCGGCTCCGGACGCCGTCTGCACACTGAGCACATCGCGGTAGTAGCCGGTCAGCTCCGTGAGCGCCCGGTCGATCGCGTCGCGCTGGAAGCGCTTGGCCCGCGCCTTCTGGGCGTCCTCGAGATCCTTCATCGCGGCCTGGGCCTGGCGAGGCCGGGCCCCCTTCGTGCCGAACCCCAGAGCCTCCTCCAGCGCCGCCCTCTCCCGAGCGTCGAGGTCGTTGGTGGCGGCCGCTGCCTCCGCCGTGCAGGCCTCGATCAGCCGGGCCGCGGCGGTCAGGCAGCCACCGAGACCCTTGAGCTGCGACGGAATCCGCAGCACTTCGGCCCGGCGTTCTCGCGCTCCCTCGTCACGGGCCAGCACCCGGGCCCGGCCGACGTGACCCTGGGCGACCCGCGCCGCATAGGCCGCCAGCTCGGGCTCGACCCCGTCCCGGGTCCGCAGCAACGCGGCCACCGCGTCGACACTGGGGGTCTGCAGCCGCAGCAGCCGGCAGCGCGACCGGATGGTCGCCACCACGTCGTCCGGCGTCGGCGCGCAGAGGATCCAGACCGTACGCGGGGCTGGCTCCTCGATGCTCTTCAGCAGGGCATCTGCGCCGCGCTCGGTGACCCGGTCGGCGTCCTCGACCACGATCACCTGCCAGCGGCCGACGGTCGGGCTCATCGCAGCCCGGCGGACCAGCTCGCGCACCTCGTCCACCCCGATGGACAGCAGCTCGGTCCGCACCAGGGTGACGTCGGGGTGCGCACCCGACAGCGCCGTCCGGCACTCGCTGCACTCCCCGCAGCCGTCGCCGCGGGCGCACTGCAGACCGGCCGCGAAGGCCCGGGCGGCGTTCGACCGCCCCGACCCCGGGGGTCCGGTCATCAGCCACGCGTGGCTCATCGCGTGCGGTTCGCCGGCAACGGCCCGGCGCAGCGTGGCCACGGCGTGCTCCTGGCCGATCAGCTCCGCCCAGACGCCCCGGGCGAGACGGGGGTTGTCGAGGCTGGCGGTGGTCACGCGTCGATCCTCGCCGACGCCACCGACAGCAGCGGCCCCAGCCGCTCGCGCACGGCCGCGGCGATCGCGTCCCGGGGGTCGCGGGCGTCCAGCACGAGGTAGTGCTCCGGCTCGCGGGCGGCCAGGTCGAGGAAGGACTGCCGGGCCCGGGCATGGAACACCGCGCCGGCCGCCTCCAGCCGGTCCTGGTCGGCCAGGGCGTGCACCGCCTGTTCGGGCTCGGTGTCCAGCACCACGGTCAGGTGCGGCCGCAGGTCCTCGGTGGCCCAGCGCGCCACCTGCTCCACCTCGTCTCGGGCCAGCACCCGCCCAGCGCCCTGATAGGCCAGCATCGAGTCGACGTAGCGGTCGCAGACCACGACCGCGCCGCGGCGCAGCGCCGGGCGCACCAGCGCGTAGAGGTGCTGGGCCTTGTCCGCGGCGTAGAGCAGGGCCTCCGCCCGGGGCGAGATGTCCCCGGTGGCCGGATCGAGCACGATCCGGCGGATGGCGCCACCGACGGGCGAGTCGCCGGGTTCGAAGGTCCGGACCACGTCGTACGCCCGCTCGGCCAGCCATCCGCAGAGCAGGTCGACCTGGGTGGTCTTGCCGACCCCGTCGCCGCCCTCGAAGACCACGAACGCGCCCGTCGGACTCCTCATCTGCTTCTCGGTGGGTTGGAGGGGGGTCGTCCCCCTTCGCTCATCACGGCGTCGAGCCTGCGGGTGATCTTGGCCCACTCCCGGACGAACTGCCGCCGCGACCGCCGGGCGAGGTCGGCCTCCCGCTCGAAGTCGCGCCCGGCCGCGAAGGCCTGTTCCGGCGTGAGGTCGGCGACCCGCAGCAGCGCGGCGGGCTCGGCGGCCCGGTGGCGGTGGATCTGGGCCAGCAGCCGGGCGACCACGGGCAGCTGACCCCAGACCAGGGCCGGCTCGTCGGGCAGCACCTGGCCGGCCACGTCGAGCGCCCACTGCAGCCGGCCGACCTCCCGACCGGCCTCGTCCCACTCAGCCTCGGCCGAGTCGATGGTCAGCGGGTCCGCGGCCCGGCGCAGCCGGTGCGCCGCATCGGTCACCAGCTCGCCCAGGACGGCCCCTGCCGACGCAGAACCCGCATCGGCCAGGGTGGGGGCGCGGACGGCAGCGACCAGCCGCTCGAGCACGGTCAGGTAGCGCTCGCTGCGCAGCCGGGCGGCCAGCCGGTCGCGACCGTCGGTGGCGCCTGACGCAGCGTCGAGACTGATCCAGCCGAGCTCGTCGTAGAGGTCCTCCACCCAGTCCTCGTCCAGCACCGGCGAGAGGCCCTTGAGCTCGTCGCGCAGCCGGGCCGCCTCGTCCGCCAGTCGGCCGAGCGCCGCGGGGTCGCCACCGCGGATGGTCAGGTCGGCCTCGACGATGCGACGCAGCCGCAGCGCGACCAGCTGGGAGACGAACCTCTGGAACGGCGCCTCGGCGTCGAACGGCTCCGGCACCGGCAGGTCCGTCGGACCCGTGGCCGGCGCGCCGAGCCGGGTGACCAGGCGGGGGAACTTCGGCACGTTGGTCGCCCCGGCGGCGGTGAAGGCCCGGTCCAGCCAGGTCGCCTGCTCCTCAGCGAGCCCCGGCCCGACCGGGGTAAGCATGACCTCGCGGTAGCGGGCCATCGTCAGGCCGCCCCGGCGTACGGTCACCTTGTCGTCCCGCAGCAGCGCCAGCGTGCTGCCCCGGTTGTCGCGCAGCGCGAACTCGCGTCGATCGCAGGACAGCCCCGCGACCGGCCCCAGGGTGGCGCGGCGACGCAGCGGCCGGATCAGGTCGCCGAGCTCCTCGGGCAGCTCGGCGTGGCCCATCAGCTCGATCCGGTCCTTGGGCAGCAGCGGCTGCCAGTCGGGCGCGGTGAGGTACCACTCGCCCCGACCGTCGATCACCCGGTGCGCCAGCAGTACGCCCGAGCGGATCAGCCGGTGGTCGGGGGCGTCGAGCAGGGTGACATCGATGGTGTACGCGGCGTTGTGGCCGGCGCGCGCCACCAGGTTGTGCAGGCCCAGGTCGGGGTTGATCAGCCGCGGTGCGGCGGCGGAGTAGGGCAGGTCGTAGAACCGCTGGCCCGGCGGGTGGCCGAGGGCTGCCGGCGCCGGCAGCC
>CAXTVE010000226.1:0-5653 GCA_964247485.1 uncultured Propionibacteriaceae bacterium | reverse complement strand
CCGACCTTGCGCACCATGCTGGCGATCAGCTGGTTGGCCGCCTCGGACAGCGGATGGCCCTCGGACCAGGCCGGGGAGTCCTCGGAGCTCTTCTCCACGCCGAGGAACCCGTTGGCGTCCAGCCGCAGCGCCCCGCTGCCCAGGTCACCCAGGGAGTGCAGTGCGTCGCCGATGACCAGCCGCATCCCGGCGAAGCTGGGGTCCAGCCAGTTGATCGAGGGCTGGCCCTCCTTGAAGTAGTGCAGGTAGACCCAGCGCCGCTTCACCCCGTCCGGCCCCTCGACCTCGGCGGTCGCGCTCCAGTTGGTGTCCTTGACCCCGGGCTCGTAGAAGATCACCCGCTGCATCCGGCCGATGATGTAGCCGTGCTTGGCCAGCTGGTCCTCGGCCTCGGCGTCCAGGTTGACCGAGTCGAGGCCCCGGCGTACGGGCGGCAGCAGGTGCCAGTCCTTCTCGTCGATCTCCACCATGTGGTAGATCCCGGGGTAGTCGCCGATCTTCATCTCGGCGAGCCGGAAGTCGGCCCCCTTGCCGGTGTGGCCCGGCACGATGTCGTCCAGGATCAGCCCGAGGTGGCCGGCGGCCACCTCGCACATCCGGCGGAACTCCTCCTCGGTGCCGAACGCCTCGTCGATCGAGGTGCTGATCCGATCGAAGTGACCGTCGACGCTCGGGGTCGACTCCCAGCTCAGGATGCCGCCGGCCTTCTTGACCGGACCGGTGTGCAGGCCGTCGATGCCGATCTGCTCGAACGCCGCCCACAGCTCCTCGTCGCCCAGCGCCCCGAGAAAGCTGGTGCCAGCCCGGGTGATCATGGAGATCGGGTACGCGGTGAACCAGACCGAGGCCTTCTCCACCGCGGCGCGGGGGTCAGGGTTGGCGAATGGGTTCTGCCACATGCTGCCCTGGCCGGAGAACTGGGTCGCGAAGGACGAGGCGTCGGCCAGCATCGACTGGTCCGTCAGCCACTTCACGTACGCCTCGTTGCCCCCGAACGACCGCCCGTTGCGACCGGCGAGCAGGCGCGGGAACAACCGCATCCGGGCCCGCGGCCGGAGCCGCTTCGGGCGCGCCGGATAGCGCTGCTCGTCATAGCTGATCTCACTCGCCTCGTGCCCCTCCGGGGCCGGATCGGACTCGAGGTCGATGTCGTCGCTCATTGATCTCCTGGTGACGACGGGAGGGCATGCAAACGCCAGCCAGGCTAGTGCACCGCACCAGGGGCTCCACCGCTCGTCGCAGGGACGGAACGCGCCGAAACGAGCCCGTCACGCAGCAGCAGCGACCGGCCCTCGTGCGGGCCGAGGTCGACGCCGAAGGTGTGCCGGTCGTCGACCACCCCGACCACCTCGTCGGTGACCATGTCCACCACCGTGCTCCCAGGCCTCAGGTGCTCGGAGTGCACCCGGCCCGCGACGGGGTCGGACGAGAAGTTGAGCACCGTCACCTGCCCGGCGCCGGTCAGCTCGTGCACCATCACCAGCATCGCCGGGTGCGACACCGCCGGCACGTCGACCTGCGTCGCCGTCGCGATGCCGTAGCGCTTCCGCACCGCCAGGATCCGGCTCAGCCGGGAGGCGAAGGAGCCCGGGTCGGCCAGCTGGTCGGGCAGCGGCCCATAGAGCGCCGTGCCCCGCGGCATGCCGGACGTGGACTCGACGGCCGCGGGCTGCCAACCCATCAGGTCGTATGCGGACCGGTGGATCCAGCGCGTGTCGCCGTCCCGGACGAGCGCGCCGACCTGCTCCTCGTCCAGGGTGACGGCCCCCACGAGGTCCCAGCCCGACAGCGCGAACACCCCCGGCTGCAGCGCGTTGAACATCGCCAGCAGCAGGTGCGCGTTCCGGATCCGCTCGACCTGCTCCTCGGTGAGCGCGCGGATGCTCGGGAAGTCCAGGGCGGCGGCGATGACCGTCGCGGTGGTGGAGGCGATGCCGTTAGCAGTGAAGGTCAGGTTGTAGGGGTGCGCGGCGCCGGTCAGCCGGTCGAGCAGGTCCCCGCGGACCGCCACGGCCAGCTCGTGCCCGCTGACCTCCCGGCCCCGGAAGGCGAACCGGTCCTCCGCGTGCCGGGTCTCGAAATGCACCAGCTCGTAGGTCAGCTCGTCGTGGTTCTGCAGGGCGTGCACGAGCGACACCGGCTCGATGCCGATGTCCCGGGCGAGGTTGAGGGTCAGCCGCAGGAACTCCGTGTCGCCCGTCGCCAGCGCGTGGTGGTACGCGGGGCGGTTGACGAAGTCGTACGACAGGTCCGCCCCGCGCTCGGCCCCGGCCCGGATGTCGTCGAGCGTGAGGTTGAGCTCCTGGAACGAGAAGCCGCCCACCTTGCGCACCATGCTGGCGATCAGCTGGTTCGCCGCCTCGGACAGCGGATGCCCCTCCGACCAGGCCGGGGAGTCCTCGGCCCCCTTCTCCACGCCGAGGAAGCCGTTCGCGTCCAGCCGCACGGCGCCGCTGCCCAGGTCGCCGAGCGTGTGCAGGGCGTCCCCGATGACCAGCCGCATCCCGGCGAAACTCGGGTCCAGCCAGTTGAGCGACGGCTGCCCCTCCTTGAAGTAGTGCAGGTAGACCCAGCGGCGCCGCACTCCGTCCGGGCCCTCGACCGGTGCCGTGGCGCTCCAGTTGGTGTCCTTCACGCCGGGCTCGTAGAAGATCACCCGCTGCATCCGGCCGATGATGTAGCCGTGCTTGGCCAGCAGCTCCTCGGTCTCGGCGTCCAGGTTGACCGAGTCCTTACCCCGGCTCACCCGGGGCAGCAGATGCCAGTCCTTCCGGTCGATCTCCACCATGTGGAAGATGCCGGGATAGTCGCCGACCTTCATCTCGGCCAGCCGGAAGTCCGCGCCCTTGCCGGTGTGACCGGGCACCAGGTCGTCGAGGACCAGGCCCAGATGGCCGGCGGCCACCTCGCACGCAGTCCGGAACTCCTCCTCGGTGCCGAAGGCCTCGTCGATCGAGGTGCTGACCCGGTCGAAGTGACCGTCCACGCTCGGCGTCGACTCCCAGCCGCGAATGCCGCCGGCGCGCTTGACCGGCCCGGTGTGCAGACCCTCGATGCCGACCTGCTCGAACGCCGCCCACAGCTCCTCGTCGCCGAGCGCCCCCAGGAAGCTGGTGCCGGGCTCGGTGATCATGGAGGTCGGGTAGGCGGTGAACCAGACCGACGCCTTGTCCACCGCCGCCCGCGGGTCCGGCTGGGCGAACGGGTTCTGCCACATGCTGCCCCGGCCGGAGAACTGGGTGGCGAACGACGTCGCGTCCGCCAGCATCGACTGTTCGGTCAACCAGGCCACATAGGCGGGATTGCTGCCGTGGGCCCGGCCGTTCGGCCCGCCCGAGCACCGCGGGAACTGCCGCATCCGCGCCCGCGGGCGCAGCCGCGAAGGGCGTGCGGAATAGGAGGGCTCGCAATAACTGAGTTCGCTGACATCGGCCGCATCGGGGGCGCGCTCGACGTCGAAATCGTCGTTCACTTTCCAAACTCCTACAGGCGACCGAATGGGGGAAGTAGTCGCAATCGGTCACGCTAATAGCGTTGGACCGGGCAATTTCTGGTCGCTGTCAAGCCGAGATGATCTTGTTATGAAAAGCCGCAGGAATACGTTCAAGGAATTCATTTGCCGTGTGGCTGCATTTGTCCCGGAATGGCCTCGGCTATTCGGCAGCAGCCGTCGGGCTCATCGGGGCGGGCGTGCCGGTGCGGTCGGTCGGTCCTCGGGCTCCCCCGCACGCTCGGTGTCATCGCGCAGGGAACGGATCATGCTCTGCAGGATCCGGAACGCGCTCGACTGCTCGTCCTCCGTCATGCCGGCCAGCAGTCTCAGCTCGACGGAGCGGACCGCCACGGTCGCCTTCTCCAGGCTCCGTCGGCCCCGAGGCGTGAGCCGCGTGGGAAGGACCCTCCCGACGGGTGCCTCTGCCGGCCTGGTCACGTAGCCCTCCCGTTCCAGGGCTTGGAGCAGCACGTTCATCGACTGCCGGGTCACGAACGCACCCCGCGCGAGCTCGGAGTTCGACAGGCCCGGTCGTTGAGCCAGCAGCTCGAGGCAGGAGTAGTGCGTCACGCTCATGCCGAGCGGCCGCAGCACGTCCTCCATGGCCGCGCGGAGCGTGCTCGACGCCTCCTTCAGCAGGTAGCCCACGGACGTCTCCAGGTCGACGCCGTCACGATGTTGACTCATGTCAGTATTCTGACATATCCTGGTTCATGTCAGAAAACTGACAACTTGATCAGAAGGAGCACCATCATGCCCGCGACCGGCCCCGACTTCATCTCGCTCCAAGCGCGTGACCTCGATGCCTCCCAGGCGTTCTACGAGCAGTACCTCGGCCTCGTCCGCTCGCCGACCGGGCCTCCGCACGCCGTCGTCTTCGACACGAAGCCGATTGCGTTCGCCCTCCGCGACGTCCTTCCCGGCACCGATCTCGCCTCCGTCGCCCAGCCCGGCATCGGCGCCGCGATCTGGCTCCACGCCACCGACGTCCAGGCCATCCACGATGCCCTGGTCGCCGACGGTCACGCCATCGTCTCCGCCCCGACCGACGGGCCTTTCGGTCGGACCTTCACCTTCGCCGACCCCGACGGCTACCAGGTCACACTCCACGACCGCGCCTCATAGGGCCGCCGTCGCGGCCGCCGACTACAACAGGAGGTCAGGTGTTCCGGGTCGGACGCTGGTCTCAGCGGCGGCGGCCGCGCCAGGCGGCACTGCCCAGCCGGGTCTCGACGGCCCGGTCCAGGTCGACTCCGAGCTGGCGGGCCAGCACGGCGGTGGCGACAATGACCTCGGCCAGCTGGTCGGCGACCTCGGCGGTGCTGGCCCGGCTGAGCCCGTCCCCCATGGCCACCCGGAGCCGCCGGACGCTCTCGCCCGAGCCCTCGGCCAGGCGCAGCGCGGTGTCGGTCAGGCTCTGGGTGCCGTCACGTTGCCGGAGACCGTCAGCCAGGGCGGCGATCCGGGGGTCGGTGGCGATCAGGGCCAGGTCCGGGTCGGGCTCGCCGCCCACGAGCCGGAACCGGTAGCCGATGATCTCCGCGGAGAACCCGCGCTCCCCCGAGGCCAGCTGACCCAGGTCGGTCACCGCCAGCCCGGTGGCGCGGTGCAGCAGGAACAGCCCGCTCAGCTCCTTGAGGGGCACGTGAACCTGCAGCTCGACCCCGAGCCCGCGCGGCAGCGCGTCCACCGGCCGCGAGCTCGCCGTCACCAGGATCACCCGAGCCTGGGCGAGGGATACGCAGGCCTGGGGCAGCACGCCCGAACGCGCCGTCTCGTACTCGAACTTCCAACCCGCCTGGCTGAACACCGAGGCAGCCGCGTACGGATCCTCGGTGACCAGGAGAGGAGCGAGCATCGAGGACTCCCGAGATCGTGCGGCGCTTGCCCAACTGTTGCACAGTCCCCGGTAGATCCGACCTGCCGAATCCTGGTTCTGGTCACCGGTCCACGAAGTCGACGACCCGGGCAATTACTTCCGGATCCCGCAAGATTCGGCGGTGGCCCAGACCCGTGGTGACGTGCAGCTCGGGGGTCTGTCGTGTGGGGGGACGACCCCCCACACCCCCCGCAGCAATCACGTCGCTGGCGCTCCGCGATTCCGACCAGGCGGCCACGATCGCCTCGCTGTCGGCCAGATCGGTGGACGGGTCGTCGCGG
>CAXTVE010000225.1:5354-5676 GCA_964247485.1 uncultured Propionibacteriaceae bacterium | reverse complement strand
CGTGTCGATGAGCCTCGACAACGTGCTGGCGGTGGCCGGGGCGGCGTACGACGGGGTGGGCATCGCGGCCTGCGTGGCGTCGGCGTACGCGGGGGTGGGCAAGATCACCGCCGACCTCGGCGGCGGCGGTGGCAGGATCGATCCGTGAAGGCCCGGGAGATCAACGACACCATCCGCTACACGATGTGGTCGGTGTTCCGGCGCGAGGGGGCGCTGGACGACCCGCCGGCCGAGGCCGCGGGCGCGGGCCCGGGGGGCCGCCCGCCGGGGGCCCCCCCGGCCGCCCGCGGGGGCCCCGGCGGGGGGGCCGGGGGCGGGCGGG
>CAXTVE010000225.1:0-5344 GCA_964247485.1 uncultured Propionibacteriaceae bacterium | reverse complement strand
CCGCCGGCGGAGGCCGCGGGCGCGGCCCTGCGGGCCATCGAGCGGGCGACCCGCGAGGACGACCTGGTGACCCGCGGCTGGTACGACGTGGCCGGGCTGCGGGCCGACGCCGACCTGATGGTGTGGTGGCACGCACCGGACTCGGACACCCTGCAGGACGCGTACCACGCGCTGCGCCGCTCCGACCTGGGCGCCACTCTGGTCCCGGTGTGGTCGCAGCTGGCGCTGCACCGGCCGGCGGAGTTCAACAAGGGCCACGTACCGGCATTCATGGCGGGGGAGGACCCGGGCGGCTACCTGTGCGTCTACCCGTTCGTGCGCTCCTACGAGTGGTATCTGCTGCCCGAGACCGAGCGGCGGGAGATGCTCACCGAGCACGGCATGCTCGCCCGGCCCTATCCCGACGTGCGGGCGAACACGGTGTCCTCGTTCGCCCTGGGCGACTACGAGTGGATCCTGGCCTTCGAGGCCCCGGAGCTGCACCGGATCGTGGACCTGATGCGCGCCCTGCGGGCCGCCGCCGCCCGCCGGCACACCCGCGAGGAGGTCCCCTTCTACACCGGCCGCCGCCGCGACCTCGCCGACATCGTCGCCCTCTGGTGACCGCGGGGCGCCCGAAACCTATGCCGGCATAGGTTCCTGCCACATCGCACACGTTGCAACCTGTGCAGAGCACAGGAAACCTATGCCGGCATAGGTTTCTGCACCCGACGCGGCTGTCTGGTCCCGGACGTGAAGTCACCGGGGCTCTACGCCGCTAGCACGCGGCGTAGAGCACCCGGAAGTTGGTTCACCCAAGTTCCCGCGGCCGAGCCGCAGCCGTCAGGCGGGCTGGTCGCCCTCGACGGGGACCAGGCGCAGCGAGATCGAGTTGATGCAGTAGCGGTCGTCGGTCGGGGTGCCGTAGCCCTCGCCCGAGAACACGTGGCCCAAGTGCGAGTCACAGGCCGCGCAGCGGACCTCGACCCGCTTCATGAACATGGTGCGGTCCTCGATCAGCTTCACCCGGTCACCGGCCAGCGGCGCGTAGAACGACGGCCAGCCGCAGTGCGACTCGAACTTCGTGGCGCTGCGGAACAGCTCGGTGCCGCAGGCCCGGCACTGGTAGACCCCGACGGTCTTGGTGTCGGTGTACTCGCCGGTGAAGGCTCGTTCGGTACCCGCCTCACGGAGCACCTTGTACTCGGCGCGGCTGAGCTGGGCCCGCCACTCCTCCTCGGACTTGACGATCTTGCCGACGCTCGCCGCGGGGTTGTTCTGGGTATCCGTCATGGTCATCACTCCTCGGTAGTCCCAACAAACCTAGTCACTAGGGTTGTTCCCATGCCCGTGCCCGCGGTGGAGCTCCAGGTCGGTGAGCGGACGGTCAGGGTCACCAGCCCCGACAAGCTGTACTTCCCCGACGTCGGCATCACCAAGCTCCAGATGGTCGAGTACGTCGTGGCGGTCGGGGACGGCATCTTCGCGGCCCTGCGCGACCGGCCGGTGACGATGGAGCGCTGGCCCGGCGGCTACCGCCCGGACGTCACCCTGAGCACGCGGACCGACTCCCACCACGACGCGTTCTACCAGAAGCGGGCCCCCAGCAAAGGGGTGCCCGAATGGGTGGAGACGGTCACGATCACGTTCCCGTCCGGCCGGACGGCTGACGAGGTGTGCGCCACCGAACTGGCCACCATCGTCTGGATGGCCAACCTGGGCACCCTGCGCTACCACCCGTGGCCGAGCCGCCGCCCGGACACCGAGCACGTCGACCAGCTGCGGATCGACCTGGACCCGCAGCCGGGCACCGACTTCGCGGACGCCGCCCGCGCCGCGCGGGAGCTGCGCGGGGTGCTGCACGACGCCGGGCTGGTCGGCTTCCCTAAGACCAGCGGCGGCCGCGGGGTGCACGTGTTCGTGCCGGTCGAGCCGGCGTACGGGTTCATCGAGGCCCGGCACGCGGTGATCGCGCTCGGCCGGGAGCTCAGCCGCCGGATGCCGGACCACGTGACCATCAACTGGTGGAAGGAGGAGCGCGGGGCCCGGATCTTCGTGGACTTCAACCAGATGGCCCGGGATCGCACCATCGCCTCGGCCTACTCCATCCGGCCGACGCCGACCGCCGTGGTGTCCGCCCCGCTGACCTGGGACGAGCTGGCCGACGCCGACCCGCAGGACTTCACGGTGGTCAGCATGCCCGGCCGCTTCGCCGCGGTGGGGGACGCCTGGGCCGATTTCTACGCGCTGACGCCGGGCCGCCTGGACGTCGCGCTGGAGATGTACGCCCGCGACGAGCGCGAGCTGGGCACCGGCAGGTACGGCGGCGCGGAGATGCCCTACCCGCCCGACTACCCGAAGATGCCGGGCGAGCCCAGCCGGGTGCAGCCGAGCCGGGCGCGCGCCGACAACCCCGACTTCGCCTGATCGCTCCACGTCGGACGCTGGTCACAGGGAGGCAACGATCCGGCCCCCGATGGGGCTGGGTCGCCCGTTCGTCCACGGTCGCACAGCTGGTCGTCTAACCTGCGTTGATCGGCATGTCGGGGCATACCGGGCTCGGGGATTCTCAGTTCAGCGTCCCGACAGGAGCCACGGATGTCCTCACCTCTTCTTCGCCGCGGTTGCGCGGCCCTCACCTCGATCGCTCTTGCGGGCAGCGTCGCCCTGCTCGTGCCGGCATCGGCGGAAGCGGCAACCGCGCAACGCGCCTACGGCGGCGCCAGCTACGGCTCCACCGCCAAGCTCGGCACCACCGTCAACCTCGGTCGGACGGCGAGCCAGCCGCTCTGCACCACCAAGGCCGGCGTGAGCTACAGCAACAACAGCGCCGAGGTCGACGTGCCGGGTCTGGGCACCATCGGCGCCCAGGTGACCAAGGTGCAGAGCAAGCGGAGCGGCTCGACCCAGTCCTCGACCACCACGACCACCACGGCCGGCGTCGATCTGCTGGACGGCCTGGTGCAGGCGGATGCCATCAGCGTCACCGCGAAGATGGTCTTCCGGGGCGGCAAGTACGAGCGCGAAGCCTCGACCAAGTTCGTGGGCCTGCGGGTCAACGGCGTGACGGTTCCGGACCAGACCCCCGCACCGAACCGGGTGATCACCATTCCGCTCGTCGGCCGGGTCCGCCTCAACGTGCAGACCCCGTCGGACGACTTCAAGAACCACTCGATCACCGCCAACGCCCTGCGGATCGAGGTCGACGCCGACCTGGACGGCCCGCTCCCCGGCATCCCCGGCCTCCCGGGCACCCCTGACATCCCTGGCAACGGCCTGGTCAGCATCGCCTACGCGCAGGCCTCGCTGAGCTCGCCGAACTTCGCCCGGGCCTCCGGCAACGCCTACGCCACCCAGGTCCGAGCCGGTAGCCTCGCGAAGTCCGGGCCGACGGCCATCGTCTACCTGCCGTGCGGCGGGACCGGTGGGGGGACCCGGACCAACAACATCGCCAACCTTGCCGGCCTGCCCGGTCCGCTGAACGGCGTGCTGAACGCGGGTGCGGCGAAGACCACCGGGAAGAGCACCGACAGCGCCTCCGCCGGGACCAACGCGACCACGACGGCCAGCATCGCCGATGTCGAACTGTTGGACGGTCTGATCACCGTCGACGCGGTGACCGCCAAAGCCAGCACGACCCGCAAGGGTTCGGCGGTGACCCGGAGCAGCGCAGGCACGAAGATCGTCGGCCTCAGGATCTCCGGGACGACACGGTCGGTCGGCACGGGGGAGAACCAGCGCATCTCGGTCCCCGGCGTGGGCAACCTCTACCTCAACCGCAACATCCGCGAGACGTCGGGCCTGCAGGTGTACGCACTGCAGCTCGAGCTCACCCAGGCGTTCGAGGGTCTGCCGGACGGCACCACGATCAACGTGGGCGCCGCCAAGGCAGTGGTCACCACCACCTAGGCAGCACAAGCACAGCGTCTCAGCCGGCGACCGCCGGCTGGGACGCTGCGCCGTTGCCGGCCGGTGCGCGGCGGTAGCTGGTGAACAGCGCCCCGTCGTCGCCGAGCAGGGCGAACTGCAGCGTGAATCCGGGGCTGTCGGGCAGCGCGTCCCCCGTCGTGGTCCGGGCGCCGTCCCCGCCGACGACCACGGGCGCCAGGGTCAGCGACAGCTCGTCCACCAGGTCCGCGGCCAGCAGGTCGCGGTGCAGCCGGGGACCGCCCTCGCAGAGCAGCCGGGGCAGCCCGCGGCCGGCCAGCTCGTCCACCAGCCCCGCGAGGTCGACCGCGGCCGACCCGAGCTCGAGCACCTCCACCCCCGCGTCCCGCAGCGGCGCCAGCTCGCCGGGCGGGTGGCCGGTGACGGTGGCGACGACCACCGGACCGCCCGGGTCCCCGTCCGGGATCGCGACGCCGGGGTCGATCTGCGCCGACCGGGTCACGACCACCAGCGTGGGCCGGGGCGCCAACCCCTCCCGGACGCGGATCTCCTCCTGCCACGGGGCGAGGTCGACCGCGCGGTAGCCCTCGGCGCGGGCGGTCCCCCCGGCCACCACGACCGCGTCCGCGAGCGCCCGGTGCACGGCGAACACGTGCTGGTCGCTGGGCGTGTTGATGCTGCTGGAGCGGCCGTCCGCCCCGGCGATCGAGCCGTCCAGGGAGGTGACGAAGTTGGTCCGCAGCCACGCCCCAGCCTCCGGCGCCGGGTGCCGGTAGAGCTCGACCAGCTCGGGGTCACCGACCGGCCCGCGCTCACTGCCGCCCCGGTCGAAGATCAGCTGCACCGGGTCATCGTCGCACGGAGCATGACCCGACTCAGGCGTCCCGGCGCCGCAGGGCCAGCGTGGCGAGCGCCAGCAGGACCACCGCGTACGCGGCGAAGGACCCGAGGCCGGCCCATGCGGCCGGGTCGGACCCGCCGACCTGGTAGACCCCGGTGCCGACCGCGCCGGGCAACAGCGGGCCCACCCGCTCGGCGAGGGGGCCGGGGAGCAGCATGACCAGAAAGGTGGGCAGGATCCACAGGCTCAGCCAGGTGACCAGGGCGCCGGCGGTGCTGCGCAGCAGCCAGCCGAGGCCGGCGGCGAAGACCGCGAGCACGGTGAGGTAGAGCCCGGCCCCGATGATCGCCCGCGCGACGCCGGGCTCGGTCAGGGACAGTGACAGTCCTGCGGGGGCCACGATCAGCCGGGTGGCGACCGCGGTGAGCAGCACCGAGCCGAGCATCACGGGCAGCACCAGCGCGACCAGCGCCGCGGTCTTGCCCAGGACCAGGTGGGCCCGGCGCGGCACCGCCGCGATCGTGGTCCGAATCAGGCCGCTGGAGTAGTCGGCGGTCACCGACAGGATGCCCAGAGCGGCGACTGCCACCAGGGCCGAGCCGACCCCGCTCAGGGCGGCCGTCGCCGGGTCGGCTC
>CAXTVE010000224.1:0-5680 GCA_964247485.1 uncultured Propionibacteriaceae bacterium | reverse complement strand
CCGCCGTGCTCAGCCGGACCTTGCCGGCCGGCAGGTACTGCCGCGGTGCCTTGCGGGTCATCCCGGTCGAGGGCCACCAGCCGCCGGCCGTGAAGTGGTGGGTGTCCCAGGAGCTGCGCATCCGGCCTGCGGAGGCCCACGCGGAGCCGACCTCGGGGAAGCCGTTCGGGGCCGGCCACATGAACGGGGCCTCGCCCATGTCGTTGAGGACGTAGCCGACCGCGTAGCCGAAGTCGCCGCCCTCCTTGGGCGGCTTGACCTGTACACCGAGCGCCCGGTAGGTGGCGATGGCGTCCTGCGCCGGCGTCCGCACCTTGTCGTCGATGCTGGCCGCGAAGGCGGGGTGCTTGACCAGCGCCCGCAGGGCGGCGCGGATGTCGGTGCCGGAGCGGGTGTACGCCCGGGCGACGGCCCGGACCAGGCTCGGCGAGGGTGCGTCGGACACGAACCGCTGGGCGAGTCGCAGGGCCAGCCGGTTGGCTGTCGCCGGGTGGGCCGCGAGGTAGCGCAGGTAGCGGCGCATCAGCGGTCGGCCGTCCGCGGACTGGTTGGCCGACTTGAGGCCCAGCACCGAGACCCGTCCGGTCCAGTGCCGGTCGGGGTGGTAGGTCTGCGCGGCCGGCTCCCAGGTCTCCACGTGGTAGCCGGTCAGGATCCGCGCCGAGGACAGCACCTCCGCCTCCGAGTAGCCGGCCCCCACGCCGACGGTGTGCAGCTCCATCAGCTCGCGGCCGTGGTTCTCGTTGACCGCCTGCTTGGTCGAGCGGGCGCTGTCCAGGAAGACCATCATCGCCGGGTGCAAGGTGGCGGCGAGGAGCAGGTCGGAGAACTTGCCGAGCGCGTACTTCCGGATCGTCGCGTCGTAGCTGGCCCGGAACATCCACCCGTCCCCGTACGCCGGGACGTGCAGCAGGTTGGACCAGAAATCCACCATCGTCTCGTGGACCTGCCGGTTGCTCAGCATCCGCCGCAGGATGGTCCAGCGGACGAGGTCCTGGCCCTGCTCCCACGAGTTCCGTTTCCCGCTGCGATCCGCCGCCTGGCGGGCCCGCGAGTTGGAGCGCAGGTAGGGGAACCAGGCCTTCATCGCGTCGGCGCGGGTGTCGGCGATCTTGGTGTACGCGAGCTGGTCGTTGAACCACTCCGTCCCCCCGCCGGCCTTCCCGATCGCCCGGCGCAGAGCCGGCGTGTACCCGTAGCTGAACCGGTTGATCATGTGCCTGGACGCGGCCGACGGCACCCGAACTACCATGTGTCTCCCTGTTGCCAATTCGTTATCTGACGCCGACAAACTAAAGCGGTTGGATACCGATTTGGTCAAGTCCACGGCCAAGATTCTTTTTCGCGTCGCGAGATGATGGGCCTGTGGAACTGGGTCTGACGACGTTTGCCGAGATCACCGACGACCGCACGACCCCGGGTGAACGCCTCCGCCAGGTCGTCGCCGAGGCCCGCCGGGCCGACGAGCTGGGACTGGACGTCTACGGCATCGGCGAGCACCACCGGGCCGACATGGCGGCGTCGGCGCCGGAGATCGTGCTGGCCGCCATTGCCGGTGTGACCAGGCGGATCAAGCTGTCCAGCGCGGTGACCGTGCTCAGCTCGGCCGACCCCGTACGGGTGTTCCAGAACTTCGTCACCCTCGACCTGCTGTCCGGGGGGCGGGCCGAGCTGATGGCCGGCCGCGGGTCCTTCACGGAGTCCTTCCCGCTGTTCGGCTACTCGTTGGCCGACTACGACGCACTGTTCGCCGAGAAGCTGGACCTGCTGCTCGCCCTGCGCGAGGACGGGCCCGTCACGTGGTCGGGCCGGTTCCGGCCGCCGCTGGACCAGGTCACGGTGCACCCGAGGCCCGAGATGCAACCGTTACCGATCTGGATCGCCGTGGGCGGCACTCCGAACTCGGTGGTCCGGGCCGGAACGCTCGGTCTGCCGCTGGCGCTGGCGATCATCGGCGGCCAGCCGGCCGCGTTCGCCCCGCTGGTCGACCTCTACCGACGGGCGTTGGAGCACGGCGGCCACGACCCGGCCACCCCGGTGGCCGTGCACAGCCACGGTTATGTTTTCGAGGACGAGGCGGCCGCCCGGGCGGAGTTCCTCCCCGCGTACCGGGCCACATTCGCCCGGATCGGCCGGGAGCGCGGCTGGCCGCCGATGTCCGACGCCCAGGTCGAGGCACTGATCGGACCCGAGGGCGCGTTGTTCTTCGGCACCCCGGAGACGGTGGCGGCCAAGATCGGCAGTGTCCGGGAGCTGCTGGGCATCGACCGCTTCGAGCTGCACACCTCCCACGTCGGCCACGACGCCACCATGCGCTCCATCGAGCTCTTCGCGACCGAGGTCGCCCCCCTCGTCCGCACGGGCTGACCCTGACCCGGTCCGCACACCGAGCCGACCACGGGGGAGCTCGGAGCAGGCAGGGTCGGGCGAAAGACGACACAATGGGGCCGTGACCGTCTTGATGGGCTTGGACGCGCGGCTGCGGCTGGCCAAGCTCTACCTGATCACCGATGCGCGGACGCGGCAGGGCGATCTGGCCGACTTCCTCCGGGCGGCGTTCGCGGGCGGGGTCGACATCGTGCAGATCCGCGAGAAGGGGCTGGCGCCGGAGGCCGAGCTGGAGGTGCTCGAGCTGGCCCGCGCGGCCGCCCAGCCCCAGCAGGCCATCGTCTGCGTCAACGACTCCGCGGCGTTGGCCGGCCGCTTCCATGCCGACATGCTGCACCTCGGCCAGACCGACGGGCCGTCCGCGCCGGCCCGCGCCCCGCTGCACCCCGGGGCGCTGCGCGGCCGATCCACCCACGGCGCGGACGAGGTGGACGCCGCGGTCGCCGATCTCGAGGTCGACTACCTCACCGTCGGGCCGGTCCACGCCACCTCGCTCAACCCCGCGTACCCGCCCGCCGGGTTCGACCCGGTCCGGCACGCCGCCCGGGTGGCGCCGCCGTTCACCATCACCGCCAAGCCCTGGTTCGCCGTCGGCGGCATCGGCGCGAGCACCCTGGACGCGGTGATCGACGCCGGTGCCCGCCGGGTGGTGGTGGTCAGCGCGGTCACGCTGGCGGCCGACCCGCAGGACGCGGCGGCGCAGCTCAAGCGGCGGCTGCAGGAAGCCTGGGACGCCGAGCCGGCGACGGAGCGCTACACCATGCAGGCGCTCGCGGGGGCCGGCAGCCGACGGTGACCCGGCGGGTCAGCCTCGGCCTGTTCGGACTGCTGGCCCTCGTCGCGCTGCTCCTCCTCCTGCTGCGCCCGACGGTCACGGCGCCGGCCGAGCCTGCGGCGCTCGACCCCGTGTCCGGGCTGCCGGTCGTGGAGCTGGTCGACCTGCCGCTCGAGGCCCGCCAGACCCTCGCCCTGATCGAGCACGGCGGCCCGTTCCCGTACGCTGCCGACGCATCGGTCTTAGGCAAACGCGAGCGCCTCCTCACACACCAGGACGCCGGCGTCTACCGGGAGTACACCGTGCCCACGCCCGCTGAGGACGACCGTGGCCCGCGGCGTATCGTCACCGGGGACCGGAACCGGGTTTTCTACTACACCGCCGACCACTACGCCAGCTTCGTCCGGGTCCGCCGGTGATCATCACCGCCGGTGGGATCTACCGGGTGCTCGCCCCGGTGCCGGTGATCGAAGCCGCGCTGACCGCTGACGGCTGGTCCGTCGTCACCGTGCCGCCGGCCACCAGCACCGTGGAGTTCTACGCCGAGCTTGCCGCCGCCGCGGGGTGGCCGGCCTATTTCGGGGCCAACCTGGACGCCCTGTGGGACAGCCTCACCGATCTCCCGGGACCGACCGCCCTGGTCCTCGACCGCTGGCCCCGGCTGGCCATGGCCGAGCCCCGCGACTGGCCCCGGATCCTGGCGGTGCTCGAGGAGCGCACCGCGACCGACCCGCCGCTCGCGGTGGTTCTGGCCTGACCGGGTCGGCGGGGCGCGGGGCGGGTCAGAAGTCGCGGCGGACGGCCGCGTCGGCCAGAGCGGTCAGGCCGGTGCGGCCCTCGTCGGTGATGTCGGCGTCCTGCAGCGCCTTGAGGGCCCGCTCGTAACCTTCGCTGATCATCGCCTCGACGGCCTCCCGGGCCCCGGACTCGGTGATCAGGGCCTGCAGCTCGACCACGCCCTCGGCGGTCAGCCCCGGGTCGCCGAGGTGCCGCAGCAGCAGCGTGCGGCCGGCCTCGCCGCTGTGGGCATAGGCGTGGGCGATCAGCACGGTCCGCTTGCCCTCGCGCAGGTCGTCCCCGCTGGGCTTGCCGGTCAGTTGCGGGTCGCCGAACACCCCGAGCAGGTCGTCGCGGAACTGGAAGGCGCGGCCGAGCGGAGACCCGTACGCACCCAGGGCGTAATAGAGCTCGTCATCCCCGCCGCCGAGGGCCGCGCCCATCTGCGCCGGCCGCTGCACCGTGTAGCGAGCCGCCTTGTACTCCACCACCCGGCTCGCGTCGTCCAACGCCAGCTCGATGCTCGGCCGGAGTGCGTCGATCGCCGGGGCCCGCTGCCGCAGCGGGTGCGCCTGGGCCACGATGTCCAGGTACTGCCCACAGGTCACCTCGGTCCGCATCGCCTCCACGATCGGCAGTGCGCGCTCCAGCACCGTCTGGTCCAGCCCGGCCGCGTGCAGCATCTGGGCCGACCACATCACCAGCAGGTCGCCCAGGATGATGGCACCCGCCTTGCCGAAGGCCTCGGAGTCACCGAGCCAGCCCGCGTTGGCGTGCAGCGCCTCGAACTGCCGGTGCGCCGCGGGCCGACCGCGCCGCAGGTCGGAGGCGTCCATCACGTCGTCGTGCACCAGCGCGCTCGCGTGCAGCACGTCCAGGCTCGCGGCGGCGGTCAGCAGGCCACCCAGGTCGACCTCGTCGGGTCGGCCGCCGGCCGCGACGTAGCCCCAGACGCAGAACGCCGGCCGCAGCCGTTTGCCCCCGCAGAGCAGCTGACCGGCCATCAGCTGGACCGGCACCAGCTCCGGCCCCATCGACTCCAGCACCCCGGCCTGCTCGGCCAAGAACGCGGTCAGCTCGGCGGCGATGGCGTCGCGGAACCCCTGCGACAGCGGGTTGGCGGGATCGAGCACCGACGTGGTGGTGGCAGGCGGAGCGGGAGGGGGGACCACGGGTCGAGCCTACGGACCCCCCCGGTTGCGCCGCCACCGGACCGATCGCGTCAGGAGCCCTCCTGCACCTGGTAGAGCGCGTCGGCGACGAGGCCGTGGGCCTCGCGGTGCACCGCGTGGGCGGTGTCGGCGTCGGGCGCCTCGACCAGGCAGAAGATCCGGCCGCCCGGCTCGTCGACCCAGTAGCGCAGGTAGCTCACGCCATAGGGATCCTGGGTGGCGAGGTCGGCCTGGTGAGCCTTGGCGACGTCGTCCATGCTGACGCGGTCGCCCAGCTCGTGCATGTCCATGAAGAGAGGCATCGAAGGGGTTCCTTTCCCGTGGTGATCGATGTCTCCAGCCAACCCGGGGACCGGGCGTCGGTCATGGGTGGCGACTACCCATCTGCTTGGGCCCACCACCTACTCCGAGACCGCGCCCACCGCCTCGCGCCGGGAGCGGACCCCGAGTTTGGCCAGGATCGCGGCGACGTGGTGCTCCACCGTGCGACGCGAGATCACCAGCCGCTCGGCGATCCCGGCGTCGGGCAGACCCTCGGCGAGCAGCTGCAGCACCTGGACCTCCCGGT
>CAXTVE010000223.1:2812-5733 GCA_964247485.1 uncultured Propionibacteriaceae bacterium | reverse complement strand
GCATGTGGCCACCGACGTGCATGGGGGTAGTCGACCCAAACCCCGGTCTAGTCAGCCCTGGCGGTGAAGGTCGTTCCCAGCGACGCAGTGGAGTCGCCGCCCACCCAGACGTCGAAGACCGACGGATCCAGCACGAAGTCGCGTACGCCGGCGTTCCAGTAGCGCCGCTCGTCCGGACCGACCCGGAACTCGACGGTCTCCGACGCCCCCGCCGCGAGCGCGACCCGCCGGAATCCCTTCAGCTCCCGCACCGGCCGGCTGGCCAGACCGTGCCGCTGGTGCAGGTAGAGCTGCACCACCTCGTCGGCATCCCGGTCGGAGGTGTTGGTCACGGTCACCGACGCGGTCACCGTCTCCGAGACCCCGACCTCATCCCGGTCCAGCGTCAGGTCCGCGTACGCGAACGTGGCGTAGCTCAGCCCGAAGCCGAAGGGGAACAGCGGGGTCGTCTCCTCGTCCCAGTAGCGCCGCCACTGGTTCTCCGGCTCGTGGGAGACCGTGTGGGCGTAGAACATGGGCACCTGCCCGACCGTCCGCGGCCAGCTGAAGGGCAGCTTCCCGCCCGGCACCGCGGCCCCGAGCAGCAGGTTCGCCACCGCCTCACCGCCGCGCGTCCCGGGGTACCAGACGTCGAGGATCGCCGGCACGTGCTCGACCGCCCAGCGCAGGTCCAGCGGCCGGCCGTTCATCACCAGCAGCACCACCGGCGTACCGGTACCGACCACCGCCTGCAGCAGCTCGAGCTGCCGCCCCGGCAGCTCGAGCGAGGAGCGCGAGGCCCCCTCGCCGATCATCTGCTGCCACTCCCCGAGCACCACCACCGCCACCTCGGAGTCGGCCGCCAGCTGGACCGCCCGGGTCAGCTCGGCCTCGTCGTCGAAGTCCGTCGGGTCCTCCGGGCTGTTGCCCTCGAACATGTCGAACATCGAGGCGTACTTCCGCTGGGCCGGCCGGATCCCGGGCGCGTACGCCACCTCGGCCGAATCCCCGAGCCGGGCCCGCAGGCCGGCCAGGACGGTGACCGTCTCGTCCAGGTCGAAGTCGAACACCCAGGGCCCGAGGGTGTCGCGGGGCGAGTCGGCCAACGGCCCGATCACCGCCACCTTCGACAGCGCACCCGGATCCAGGGGCAGCAGGCCACCCTCGTTGCGCAGCAGCACCGCGGTCCGCTCCGCCGCCTCACGTGCGACCTCGCGGTGCGCCGGGTCGGCCAGCACCACCCGCGCCTGCTCCTCGTCGACGTAGGGGTCGTCGAACAGCCCCAGCCTGAGCTTGGCCGCCAGCACCCGGCGGACGCAGGCGTCGATCGCCGCCTCGCTGACCGTGCCGCGCTCGACCGCCTCGACGAGGTGCCCGTACGCCGGGTCGGACATGGCCATCTCCAGGTCGACCCCGACGCCGACCGCACGGGCCGCGGCGTCGGGCAGGTCGACCGCGAAGCCGTGGGTGACCAGGCTGCGCACCGCGTTGGCGTCGCTGACTACGAAGCCTTCGAAGCCCCACGCCTCTCGTAGCACCTCGGTGAACAGCCAGCGGTTGCCCGAGGCGGGGATCCCGTTCAGGTCCATGTACGCGGTCATCACGTTGCCGGCACCCGCCGCCAGGGCGGCCTGGAAGGGCGGGAAGTAGGTGTTCCACAGCTCGGCGTCGGACACGTTGGACTCGTCATAGTCCCGGCCGCCCGCCGCGGCACCGTACGCCGCGAAGTGCTTGGGGCCGGCGATGATCCGCTCGTCCGCGCCGACGGACGCACCCTGGAAGCCGCGCACCTGGGCGGCGGCGACCACGGACCCGAGATAGGGGTCCTCGCCGGCCCCCTCGACGATCCGGCCCCAGCGCGGGTCGCGGGCGATGTCGACCATCGGCGCGAACGTCCAGTGGATGCCGACCGCCCGCGCCTCGCGCGCGGCGACGGCCTGGCCGCGCTCGATCACGTCGGGGTCCCAGGACGCGGCCAGGGCGATCGGCACGGGCAGGATCGTGCGCAGCCCGTGGATCACGTCGAAGCCGAACAGCACCGGGATGCCCTGGCTGCTGCCCTCGGCGGCCAGCCGCTGCAGCCGGTTGGTCTCGGCCGGGTCGGTGACGAAGAGCAGCGACCCGGCGCCGCCGCGGGCCAGGGCGCGCTCGACCTCGTTCGGGTCCTGCTGCTCGGGCGGAACCGTGGCGTCGGGGACGCCGAAGGAGAAGTACTGCGTCAGCTGCCCGGCCTTCTCGGCCAGGGTCAGGCCGGCCAGCAGCTCCTCGACCCGCTCGGACGTGGTGGTGTCGGACTCGGTCACGGTGCTCCTTGTCGTCGTTGCATCGGGGGCGGGCGTCAGGACTGCAGTCCGGTCCAGGACCACTCCGGCAGCTGAAGGCCGTCAGGCACGTCGGCGGCCGACGCGGGATAGCGCGCCATGCTCGTCCGGGTCGCCCACGCGAAGTAGTCGTGCAGCACTCCACGAAGGCGGTCGTCGGCGTCCAGTCCGACATCGCCCAGCGCGGCGTCGAAGCACGCGATCGCCCGGTCGTCCATGTCGTCGTGCTCGCCGTTGCCACTGTGGATCCGGACGACCTGGGACTCGTCCCCGTACGCGGTGGAGAACCGGGGCGGCCCGCCCAGGCTCTCCATCCAGTAGGCGGCCAGCCGCTCGACATGCTGGGGATGGAACCCGTGGCTGAAGGCGTGGCTGACCACCTCGTCGGCCATCACCCGGGTGTGCCAGGCCCGGGCCAGGCGGGTCAGACCCTCGTCCCCGCCGGCCGCCTCGTACACGCTCTGCATCCTGTCGAGTATGGCCTGCGCCGACCGGCGCGGGAACTGGGGTTGCGGGAGAACGGTCGACAAGGGCCGTGCTGATCGAGCGGATCGGCGAGGTGCCCCGGGTCGCTGGGCTGCCGCTTCGCCACGGCCTACCGCGCGGTGGTCACCCAGGGCC
>CAXTVE010000223.1:0-2802 GCA_964247485.1 uncultured Propionibacteriaceae bacterium | reverse complement strand
GTGGTCACCGGCTCGGCCAGCACGAGGAACCGGTAGTAGAGCGGTGCGCCGACGTGCCTGATCACCTCGTCGACGTCGGTGTCGGTCGCGAGGTCACCGCGCGCGACGGCCCGCTCGACCAGCGGCCGGACCAGGGCTGCGCGGCTGGCCCAGAACCGGTGGCGCAGGTGGCGCACGTCGGCGCTGTCGCCGGCGGTGAAGACCGCGCGGACCAGCACCGCACTGACCTGGCCGGTCAGCATGGTCTCGATCGAGCGGGCCCAGAGCCGGAGGTCCTCGTCGAGGTCCCCGGTGTCGGGCACGTCGGCCTGGGCGGCCGCCCAGCGCTCCACCGCATCCACGACCAGGCCCTCGCGGCTGTGCCACCGGCGGTACAGCGTCGTCTTGTTGGCCCCGGCCCGGGCCGCGACCCCCTCGACGGTGAGCCCGGCGTACCCGCGTTCGACGAGCTCGGCGACGGTGGCGTCCAGCACGGCCGTCCGCACCCGCGCCGTACGCCCACCCGGCCGGCTCACTGCGGTGTCGACCACGACTAGCGCCCGCTGGTCCACCGGAGGTCGCAGACGACTGCCCGGTGGTCGGACGGGAAGGTCCCGTCCAGGGCGTCACCGGCCAGCCGAGCCGACTCGACCAGCACCTGCTGGTCCTCCCGCCCGGCCCGGAAGAAGACGTGGTCGATGCGCTGGTCGACCAGCTCCGGCCCGGCCTCCAGAGGGGCGGAGGGATGGCTGGACGGCAGGGTGACGGCGTCGGGGTCCCCGCGACCGGCGACCCAGGCGTCGACCAGCACGTCGTGCAGCGGGCGCAGCACGGCACTCCCGGCGGCCGCGTTCAGGTCGCCCAGCACCAGGACCGGGCAGGGCCCGTCGAGCTCGGGGTCGGTCGCCACGTCCGCCAGCAGCCGGGCCTGGGCGATGCGGTCGTCGGAGTAGCAGGTGCCGTGCTCGAGGCAGCTGACGACCACGGACAGCGGTCCGGCCGGGTGCTCGAGGGTGACCACCAGGGCGACCGGGTCCCAGCTCCGGTGCCGGGCGGGCAGCTCGATCACCCGTCGTCCGGTGATCGGCCAGCGGCTGAGCAGGGCGATGCCGAGGGTCAGGCCCGCGTCGGCCGGATCCCGCGGTGGGTCCGGGACGGCCGGGTAGGACGGCTCGACGAACGTCGCCGAACACCCGAGCTCCGCGGCCAGCTCGTCGGCCTGGGTGGTCCGCTCGCCACCCCAGACCTCCTGCAGGGCGACCACGTCCGGGTCGGCCTGCCGGATCGTCTCCAACAGCCCGGGCTGGCGTTCCTGCCACCGCGGACCGAATCGCCACCAGATGTTCCAGGTCATCACGCGGAGCTGCGCGTCGGGCATGACCCCTCCTTACCGCCACTGATGTTGTTTTAAGATCAGTGTATGGCTGTCACCTTCCTGACGTTCAACCTGCTCTCCCCGGGCCACGCCGACTGGCCGCGGCGGCGGGCGGTCATCCGCGCCGAGCTGCGCCGGGAAGGGCCCGACGTCATCGCGCTGCAGGAGTGCGCCTGGGGCAGCGGCGACGACCCGGCTCTGGACCTGCTCGGCCCGGACTACACCCTGGTCCGGCATTCCGGCCGGTCCGCGGACGGGGTCGGCGCGGTGCTCGCAACCCGCTGGCCGGTCGGGGCCATCCGCGAACTCGACCTGCACGTCAGCCCGCGGGTCACCCTGCCCTGGGCGGCGGCGGTGGCCGCCGAGGTCGAGCTGCCCGCGCCGGTCGGCCCGACGCTGGTCGTCCACCACAAGCCGACGTACGAGATCGGCTACAGCCAGGAGCGCGAGCAGCAGGCGGTGGCCACCGCCCGGTTCGTCGAGCAGCTGACCGCCGGGCGGGACGTGCACGTGGTCGTCCTCGGCGACTTCGACGACACCCCCGACTCCGCGGCGCTGCGGTTCTGGACCGGCCGGCAGTCGATCGACGGGACCAGCGTCGCCTACCGCGATGCGTGGGAGGCGGTGCACGGCTCCGGGGTGCCCGGCCACACCTTCGCCGCGGACAACCCGCTGGTCCGGGCCGGGGAGATGTCGCTGGAACTCGGCCGCCGGATCGACTACGTCCTGGTCCGGTGCGGCGTGCACGGGCCGAGCCTGGACGTGGCCGGCTGCCAACGCGTGTTCGACGAACCCGTCGACGGGGTGTGGGCGAGCGACCACTACGGCGTGCGCGCCGAGCTGACCGCGCCGGAACACCCGCCCGGCGCCTGGGTCTGAGCCGGTCGACGGCCCTCGTGGAGAATTCTGGGATGAGAGCCGTGCTCGTGACGGGGATCGGCGAGGTGCCCCGGGTCGTCGAGGTGCCCGAGCCGGAGTGCCCGCCGGACGGGGTCGTGGTCACGGTCCGGGCGACGGGCGTCTGCCGCAGCGACTGGCATGCCTGGATGGGGCACGAGGAGCTCGCGCTGCCGCACGTGCCGGGACACGAGTTCGCCGGGGTGGTCGCCGAGGTCGGCGCCGGCGTCTCGGGCTGGGCGGTCGGGGACCGGGTGACGGCCCCCTTCGTGTACGCCTGCGGGACCTGTCCGCAGTGCCGGGCCGGTGACCAGCAGATCTGCGACCGGCAGGAGCAACCCGGCTTCACCCGCTGGGGCTCGTTCGCCGAGCGGGTCGTGGTGACCCGGGCGGACGTCAACCTCGTCCGGCTGCCCGACGCGCTCGGCTTCCCGGCCGCCGCCGCGCTGGGCTGCCGCTTCGCCACGGCCTACCGCGCGGTGGTCAGCCAGGGCCGGCTCGCCGCCGGTGAGACCCTGGTCGTCGTCGGCTGCGGCGGCGTCGGCCTGTCC
>CAXTVE010000222.1:0-5735 GCA_964247485.1 uncultured Propionibacteriaceae bacterium | reverse complement strand
CCCCCCACAGTCCCCCCCCCCCCCCGCCGCCCCCCCCCCGCGGCCCGCCCCCGCCCGCCCCCCCGGCCTCGACGATCGCGCCGACCCGGCCGGCCACCCACGCCTTCGAGATGCCCTCCGCGCGGCAGCGGGACCTGAAGTAGGCCCAGGACGCGCGGTCGGCGGGCACGCTGTGGTGCACGACGGCGCCCGGCTCCAGCAGGAAGTGGCCCGACGGGAACAGCGTGGCGGCCCGGATGCACAGCTCGGTCTCCTCACACCCCAGCGGTCGGTCCGCCGTGCGGCCCAGACCGGGGTCGAAGCCGCCGACGGCTTCGAGGACGTCGCGGCGGACCGACATGTTGCAGCCCATCAGGTTGCGGACCGGCGACCGGCGCGTGGGCTGTCCGCGATAGCTGCAGCCCACCACCCAGCCGAACTCCCGCGGCCACCAGCCCGGCGGCGGCTGCTGCCAGACCGGCACCGCGGACCCGCCCACGCCGAGGACGGCGGGGTCGGCGTACGGGGCGGTGAGGCGGGCGGACCAGGTCGGCTCAGCGGTCGCGTCGTCGTCGAGGAACAGCACCACCGCACCAGCGGTCGCGGCGATGCCGGTGTTCCGGGCGCCGGACAGGCCCCGAGTGGCCCCGTTGGGCCGGACGTCGAGGTCCGGCCACTCCTGCCGCGCCCGGGCGAGCAGGGCCTCGTTGTGGTCGATGACCAGCACGATCTCGTGCACCGGCTGGTGCTGGGCCCGGACCGAGGCGACCGCCTCGACGAGCCGGCCCCAACGATCCTCGGTGTACGCGCAGATCACGACCGAAGTCGTGAGCGGGGTCATGACTGCTCGGCCTCGTGTCGCAACGCGTCGGCGGACGGGGTGACGAACAGACTGGGCAGGGCGGGGTCGGACGCCGTCACCTGCACGGTGATGGTGCGGGCGACCGGCCGGGGCACGCCCAGCGTGGAGCGGGCCCGGCGCAACCGCTGACGCTCGCGGGCGATCGTGCGCAGCACCCGGGCGCCGTCGCGGAACGTCCGCAGGTGGCTCTCACCGTGGATCCGCTCGCTCTCGAACGAAGCCACCTCGACGACCCGCAGGCCCGCGGCGAGCGTACGGACGTTCAGGAATGTCTCGACCTCGAAGCCGACCGCCCCGCCGTTGAAGGTGGGCAGCACGTGCCGCCAGAACGCCATGTAGCCGTAGCAGAGGTCGGAGTAGCGGCCGCCGAAGGTCATCCGCACGACCTGGGTCAGCGCGAAGTTGCCCAGCGAGCGGATCAGCGTCAGGTCCGAGCTCCCCCCGCCCTGCAGGAACCGCGAGCCCTTGGCCACGTCGGCGCCGGCGTTCAGCGCGGCGACGAAGGTCGCGATGTCGGACGGGTCCATGGAACCGTCGGCGTCCATGATGACGAGGATGTCGCCGGTGGCGGCGTCGAAGCCGGCCTGCAGGGCCATGCCCTTGCCCGGCCGCGGCTCCTCGATGATCACCGCGTCGGGCCGCAGCTCGCGGACCACGTCCAGCGTGCCGTCGGTGGACCCGCCGTCGACGATGACCAGCTCGTCGACCAGGGTGGGGATCGTGGGCAGGACGTGCCCCAGATTCTCCGCCTCGTTGAGGGTCGGGATGATCAGGGTGACGGTGACCTCGCGCGGCGACTCCGCCACCGTCTGCGTCGAGACAGCCTCCAGCGGCTGTCGTCCGGATAGATGCTTACCTGTCGGAGAAGACAGCTGGATAACGCTCATACATTGCCCCCGATGCATGTAGCTGGATTGATAGATGTTTTGACTCTGGGTTCGGAGTCGCATTGGGAGCGGATTGCCGAATGCGGCCTATCCAATTAATTCTTTGTTCACCGGAATGACACTGTAGTTGCTCGTCTTATTTCGTTCGGCACGAGAGGGAATTCGAATTCACGCGACGGACGCCCCACAGGCATGCCCCTCCCCAGACCGGTGAGGGCCGCGGCCAGCAGCCAGCCCCCGGCGACGTCGCCGAGCCAGTGGAACCCGAGGTAGACCCGGCTCAGGCCGATCAGGACCGCGAGTCCGCAGCCCACCGCCGTGAGCAGCCGCCACCCGGTCCGCCCGGCGCGGCCGGCGTGGGCGAGCAGGAGGGCGCCCAGCAGGCACGCGACCGTGCCGCTCGCGGTGTGGCCGGACGGGAAGGAGTAGTCGGCGACCGGTGCGCCCAGCATGCCCGCGGCGGGTGGCCGGGCGCGCTCGATGAGGTCCTTGAACAGCATGACCAGGCTCTCGCTGACCTCAACCGCCACCACCAGCACGAGCGGCTCGAGCAGTCGGCGGAGCTGGACAGCCAGCAGGACGGCCAGCGTCAGGGTGACCGCGGTGACCGGGAGGTAGGACCCGAGCCCGGTGATGACCTGTGCCACCGTGTCGAGCCGGGGCCGCCGGAGCGCGGTCATCGCCGCCATGACGGCCTGGTCTGATCGGGCGACGGCAGGCAGCCGGATGACCAGGACGGCGCTGAGCAGGAACAGGGCGGCCGACGACGACCCGAGTCCCAACCAGGCCCGCGCGGGCATGTCCATCGGCACCGACTCGCTCACAGTTCGGCTTCCAGTCTGGGGCCTTCGGCCGATCGGCGGGCCTGTTCGCGACGATCCGGCTCACGGTGGCCTAACGTTCGGACCGTGAAAGTTTTGGTGACCGGTGGCGCCGGCTACATCGGGTCGGTGACGGCGACGGCCCTGGAGCAGGCCGGCCACAAGCCGGTGATCATCGACTCGCTGCTCAGCGGCCCCGCGGCATTCGCCCGGAACCGCATCTTCTACCGCGGGGATATCGCCGATCGCGCGCTGCTCGGACGCATTCTTTCCGAGCACCCTGATATCGAGTGCACGATTCACATGGCGGCCCGGGTGATCGTCGGCGAGTCGGTGGCGATGCCGTACGCCTATTACGCCGACAACGTCGGCAAGTCGCTCGAGCTGTTCGACGAGCTGGAGCGACTCGGCCGGCCCCGGGTGGTGTTCTCCTCCTCCGCGTCGGTGTACGCCGAGGTCGAGGGGTTCGAGGTCTACGAGGACTCACCGACCGCGCCGCAGTCGCCCTACGCCCGGACCAAGCTGATGATGGAGATGGTGCTGGAGGACCTGGCCGCGGCCGGGAGGCTGCGGGCCCTGGTGCTGCGCTACTTCAACCCGATCGGCGCCGATCCCGGGCTGCAGCACGGCATCTACGTCCGGGAGCCGAGCCATGTGCTCGGCCAGCTCGTGCTGGCGGCGCAGGGCCGCCGGGAGGCGTTCGCGATCACCGGTACGGACTACCCGACCCGTGACGGCACCGGGCTGCGGGACTACGTCCACGTCTGGGACCTGGCCCTGGCCCACGTCGCGGCCGTCGAGCGCCTGGACGGGGTGCTGGCCGCCGTCGACCGGCCGAGCGCGGTGGTCAACCTAGGGACCGGTCGGGGCACCACGGTCCGGGAGCTGGTCGACATCGTCGGCGAGGTGCTCGGCACGCCGGTGCCGGTCGTCGACGCGCCGCGCCGACCGGGGGACGCCACCGGTGCCTTCGCCAACGTGGACCGGGCGCGCGACCTGCTCGGCTGGGCCGCGCGCTCGAGTGTGCGGGACGGGGTGGCGTCGGCGTTCGCGTGGGCGGACCGGCGCGAGCGCGTGCTCGGCTATCCGTAGTCCTCCGCCGACCGGGAGACGCGGGCAATCCGCAATTCGACGGGCTCCGAATCGTGACTAGATCGTCACCATCGGGGCTCGGTGCTGCGGTCTGATCGAAGTTAGTTCGCCGGTCGGGGAACAGCTGTGTGGCTCACGCCTACCACCGGCCTCGACGAGCCGAGGAGGCGCAGACGTGACCCAGTTGCTCATCTCTCAGGCCGGAGAGGGGCGGTCGACGTTGCTCCCCGGTGCCGTGGTGGACCTCGTCAGTCCCGCCCCCCGCGACATCTGGCGCGGTGTGCTGGCCGATGACCCGGGCGCGACCGCCCTGCAGACCCCGGAGTACTTCGACGCCGTGCTCGCCGCCACCGGCGGGACCGACGTCAGCCGCTTCTACCAGCTCAGGGACGGCCGCCAGCTGCTGCTGCCCCTGGTCCGGCGCCGGACCGCGTTCGGTCTGAACGTCGATGCGGGCTATCCCGGCGGCTTCGGCCACGGCGGCATGCTCGCCACCGGCGGGCTGCTCGCCGACGACGTCCGCACCGTGGTGCCGGACCTGAAGGGACAGTCCCTGAGCACCCGCATCGGCGGGGCGCACCACACCAGCGAGCAGTGGGCGGCCGGTCTGCTGCCGGGGGTGGTCGAGGAGCCGCGCCGGGTCGAGATCATCGACCTGGAGGGGCTCGACCCGCACGACCCGGAGGCTTTCCGGGCCCGCCAGTTCCCACGCAAGGTCCGCTCCTCGCTGCGCCGGGCGACCCGGATGGGCGTCGAGGTGGAGAAGGACAGCACCGGCCGCCTGATCGACGTGTTCCATGACATCTACCGGGCGTGGGTGGAGCGCTGGATCCCCCGTTCCGGCCTGCCACCGCTGCTGGCCCGCCGGGTCGCCCTGCGCCAGGAGCCGCTGCACAAGTTCCGCACCGTGGCGGCCCGGACCGGAGACGCCTGCCGGGTCTTCGTCGCCTGGCACCAGGGTCGGCCGGTCGCCGCCTCGGTCATGTTGACCTACGGGGCCCACGGCATCGGGTGGCGGAGCTACAGCATCAAGGAGCTGGCTGCGCCGGTCTCGGCCAACCTGCTGACCCAGGTGGTCGGCATGGAGGACGCCCTCGCGTCCGGCTGCCGCTACGTCGACCTCGGTCAGTCCGGCGACACCTCGACGCTGCTCCACTTCAAGAACAACCTGGGCGCCTCGCCGCGTGCGGTCGTCGATCTGCGGATCGAGGCTCCGGGCCTGACCCGGCTCCGGGCGGCCAAGCTCGCCGCCCAGGGCAGGGTGACCCGGGCTCTGACCAGGTCATCGGCCACCCCCGCCGCCGCCGGCCCGGAGGCCTGACCGCCTCAGCTGAGCCGGCCCCAGCCGCGGAGAACGGCCTCGGTGTCGGTGGGCGCGTCGAGACGCTGGCCCGCCAGGGCCTCGGCGGTCTGCCGGGCCAGCGTGAGGGCGTCGGGATCGGGACCGGGAGCGCCGTCGTCCAGTCGCAGGTCGAGGTGGTGCACGGCCAGCTCGGTCGCCCAGGTGGCCAGGAAGTCACCGGTGGCGAGCCGGTGTCCCTGGAAGCGCACCGTCCCCGCCGGCATCCGTTCCACGGCACCGGTCAGCCCGTCGGCGGTCACCCGCAGGTGCCCGACCAGTCCCCGCGGCCGCCGGTACGCCGAGCTCAGCCGGTGCAGGTATCCGAGCTGGTCGATCGCGTCCGCGCTGTCGTCATTGCTGGGCGGGTCGGTCCGCCAATAGCTCGCAGCGTCGGTGTCCGGTTCGGCAGAGGTGGGCGAGACCACACCGAGCAGCATCTCCTGCAGCCCGAGGTGCACGTGCGCCAACGCGTCCACCCGGCTCCAGCCGGCGCACCGGCTGGGGGCCAGCAGCGCCTCGTCGGTCAGCCCGTCGGCGGCGGCGGTCAGCGCGCCGCCGGCCCCCGTGAGCGCGCGTACGCCGCTCTCGTGCTCCACTCGCATCCCGCCGCACCCTCTCGATCTCGATTCAATTCGCTCCGGTCCCGCACCGGTGTGTATCTTTGTGCGTCGGTGCCGGCCCCCAGGGGACCGGCCCCGCCCCTATAGCTCAGTAGGCAGAGCGTCTCCATGGTAAGGAGAAGGTCTGCGGTT
>CAXTVE010000221.1:0-5767 GCA_964247485.1 uncultured Propionibacteriaceae bacterium | reverse complement strand
AAGGTAGGCGGCCAGGGCTGCGGGTGTGGTCAGCTTGAGCCGAACCAGCCAGTCTCCCGCGGTGACCAGCTCGAGCAGGTTGAGCGCGAGGGCCGCGACCATCCAGCAGTCCTCCGGCACCACGGTGAGCCCGTGGAGCGGCGGCAGGGTCGACACCCGGGTGACCCGCATCCCCCGCCGGCGCACCGGGCGCGGCGACGTGGTGACGAACCGGAGCGGCTCGGTCGACCCGACGAACACCCGCAGCAGGTGCAACCCGGTCACACCCGTGGCCGCCGACGCCGGGGGCAGCACGGTGAGCGCGGTGAACACCCGCCCGAGCAGGGTCGCGTCCATCCCGGCCGGCGCGTACACCCCATGAACCGGGGAGCAGAACCGGCGGCCCTGGAGCACCCGCCACGACACTCCCGCCGCCCTGGCCTCGGCGACGGTGAAGGGTCGAGCGGCCAGGGCGGGTGGGATCGGTTGAGGTCGCATCCCATCACCTTGGAACCCCGATCGACCTCGTAGCGGGTTATCCACAGGTGACGTGCGCGGGTGACGCCGCCTAACTGTGCAGCGATAACTCACCGTCGCCGGCTGACGTCAGCGATCGGTGCACAGTTACGCGGGGCGGGCGCCGCGGAGCGCGGCCAGGTGCGCCATCAGCGTGTGGGTCAGGTTGTAGACGACCATGGCGGCGCCGTCCGCGTACGAGTCTCGGGCCAGGTCGGGTCCGTTGACGATGTCCATCCGTACGCGGCCCGCGTCGGCGGTCGCCGTATGCACCGTGCGGATCGCGTCGGCCGGCGCCGGGTCCGCGGCGGTGCTGGAGGCCCGCAGGTCGGCGGTGCCGACCATGATGCCGTCGAGGCCCGGAGTCGCAAGGATGTCGGCGCGGTTGGTCACGCCCTCCGGGGACTCGATCATGCCGATCACCAGCGTTTCGGCGGTCATGCGCGCCTGGTGGGTCTGCGGGTCGACCTGGCCGTAGCGGCCGGCACGGGAGTAGCCGGCGAACCCGCGGTGGCCGAGGGGCGGGTAGTGGGCCGCGGCCACGAGCGCCCTGGCCTGGGCCGGGGTGTCGATGTGCGGGGCCACGATGCCCGCCGCTCCGGCGTCCAGGGCCCGGAGCACCAGGGCCGGCTCCGCGGTGCCGACGCGGACCAGAGTGGGCACCCCGTACGCGGCGGCGACGGCCAGGTGCTGGCGCAGCGGGACCAGGTCGGCCGGGCCGTGCTCGCCATCGATCAGCACGAAGTCGAAGCCGGCGACGGCGCACATCTCGACCAGCTCTTCGGCCGGGATCCGCAGCAGCACGCCGAGCAGCCGGTCACCCGCCGCCAGCCGACTCTTCAGGTCCATCGTCCACCTCTACATACGTATGTTCAACGCTTGCCCCCAACTCTTGCATACGCATACACTCGGCGTCATGCCGCTGGATCCGATCGCCTACAAGCCGTGGGGCGACCCCGACGAGTTCATCCGCGAGGTTACCGACCTGATCTGGGTCGACCGGGCGATCGGCTACATCCGCGAGAACTACGAGCCGGACTCCATCGTGCACGGCGCGTACGGCACCTCGACCACCCGGGACGAGGTGATCGAGGGCAGCCTGATGCGGATCGCCGACCTGCCGGACCGGATCGGCCAGGCCACCGACGTGGTCTGGGAGGCCCGCGGCGACGACGCGTTCCTCAGCTCGCACCTGATCCTGTCCGCCGACCCGAGCAACGAGTTCCTCAGCCGGACCATCGCCAACTGCCTCTACCGGCGTGGCCGGATGGTCGAGGAGTGGGTGGTCCGCGACTCGCTGGCCATCGCCCTGCAGCTGGGGCTCGACCCCGACACGGAGGCGCGCCGCAAGACCTTCCGGGGCTACGTCGGCAGCTGGACCGAGCCGGCGCAGCCGGACGTGATCGCCGCCGGCGACAGCGGGCCGCGGCCGGACGACTTCCGGCCCGAGGTCGAGCTGGTGCTCGAGTTCATCCAACGGGTGTGGAACGACCGCGACCTGGAGAAGGTCCCCGACTTCATGGTCCGCGACCTGGTCCTCAACACCGTCGGCTTCCGCACCTTCATCCGCCCCGAGGGGTACCGCCGTTCGCTGCTCAGCCTGCTGCGGTCGTTCCCGACGGGGCAGTTCGAGGTGCGCGACATCCAGACCAACCACGCCGAGCGGTACGCCGGGCTGCGGATCGCGGTGCTGTGGAAGTTCACCGGCCGCTACAACGGGTACCCGGCGTACGGGCCGAACAACGACGCCGCGGTCGACCTGCTCGGGGTCTCCCAGTTCCTGGTCCAGTCGGGGCGCATCGTGCAGGAGGTGCGGCTCTACGACGAGATCGCCCTGCGCACCCAGATCTACAGCTACGGCGACGGTGAGGGCATCGTCACCGCCAACATCTACTGAGCAAGGGCAGCCATGACTGATTCTCTCGTCGAAGCCGCGGAGCTGGAGCGCCGCACCGTACGCCGCACCGACTGGGTGTCCGCCCGCACCGCCTTCATCGACTGCCGGACGCCCGGCTCCGACCGCAAGGACAACTACGCCTTCATCGGCCCCGGGGTGTCCCAGAGCAGCGACCAGTTCATCAACCTGACCGAGCGGCACGGCTACAACATGGGCGCCGCCGGGATGCCCAACGGCGTCACCAACAACCTCCATCTGCACTTCACCGCCGAGGTCTTCATCAACTTCGGCGGCACCTTCCGGGTCCGCTGGGGCGTCGACGGGCGCCAGGGGGAGTACATCTCGCGCGACGGCGACGTGATCTCGGTCCCGACCTGGATCTTCCGCGGCTTCACCAACGAGGGCGCCGACGACGGCATCCTGCTCACCGTGCTGGGGCAGGACACGACCGGCGGCATCATCTGGGGGCCGTCGGTGCTGCGTGACGCCGAGAGCCACGGGCTGCACCTGACCGCCGACAACCGGCTGATCGACACCGTGGCCGGCGACGTGGTCCCCGACGACGTGCCGCTGATCAAGCCGATGCGCCAGGAGTACATCGACGAGCTCACCGCCTACACCCCCGAGGAACTGCGCCAGCGTGTCACCGCTCCCGAGGACCGGGTGTACGCGCGCCGGTCGTTCCTCTGCTCGGACCTGCCCGGCGGGGGCGCCGAGCTCGCCCTGGTCATCGGCTACGGCATGACCGAGCACCGGCGGGCGGTGCCGCGCGTGCACGAGCCGCACTCCTTCAACGTCGCCTGGCTGCGGGCCCGGGCGGGCGAGGGGCTGCTCCGGCACCGGCACGCCGAGACCCAGGTGGTCACCGTGAAGTCGGGCCGCTGGCGGGTCACCCTGAACGACGGACCCGAGGCCGAGTCGGTCGAGCTGGGCCGGCTGGACATGCTGTCGGTGCCCGCGGGCAGCTGGCGGCGGTTCGAGCTGATCGAGGCGGCGGACGGGGACGCCGGGGAGCTGCTCGTGGTCAACAGCGGTGACGGTCGCGTACGCCTGGAGTGGGCACCGGACGTGGTCGAGGCCGCCTTCGACGCCGGCTGGCTGCTGGACCCCAACGGCTATCTCGCGCCGGTCGCGGTCATGGTCACCGCGACGGAGGACGACTGAGTTGAGGCCGCTCGGACATCACGGCAGCGTCGGCTCGTGATGCGGGTTGCCGCCGCCCAGGTCGCCATCGACGTCGACGCCCCGGGCGCCACCTGGCAAGGAGCGGTCGACCTGACGGAACGGGCGGTGGCCGACGGGGCCGACCTGGTGGTGCTGCCCGAGCTGGTGACCACCGGGTCGGGGTTCGCCGACGCCGCCGAGGCCACCCGGCGGGCCGAGCCGGTCGACGGCGCCACCGTCACCGCCCTCCGGGAGCTGTCGGCGCGGCACGGGATCGTGCTGGCGGCCGGGTTCAACGAGACCTCGGGGCTGGACCGGCCGTACAACAGCGCGGTGGTGATCGACCGCGGCGAGGTGCTCGCCTGTTACCGCAAGACCCACCTCTGGGACCGGGAGCTCCTGCTGTTCACCCCCGGCGATCAGCCGCCGCCGATCGTGGCAACCAGCGTGGGCCGGGTCGGGCTGCTGGTCTGCTACGACCTCGAGTTCCCCGAGGTGACGCGGCGGCTCGCCCTGGAGGGGGCGCAGCTGCTGGTCGCCCCGGCCAACTGGCCGCTGCTCGGCAAGCCGGCGGGGGAGCGTCCGGTCGAGGTGGCCAAGGCGCAGGCGGCCGCCGCCCAGAACAAGGTGTACGTCGTCGTCGCCGACCGCTGCGGCGCCGACCGCGGTGAGGCCTACACCGGCGGCAGCGTGATCTGCGACCTGACCGGCTACCTGCTGGCCGAGGCGGCGACCGAGCAACCGGGCCTGATCAGTGCCGACCTCGAGCCCGGCCGCACCGACAACAAGTGGCTCGGCCCGCACAACGACGCCTTCGCCGACCGGCGACCCGAGCTCTACGACCTGAACCCCGAGGGGGACTGAGATGACCAGCTATCTGAAGTCCAGCACGACGAAGGAGACCGACGCCGCCGAACGGACCGCTGTCAGGGAGACGGTGGCCGAGGTGATCGCCGCCGTTCGCGAGCGGGGCGACGCCGCGGTCCGGGAGTACTCGGAGCGCTTCGACCGGTGGTCGCCGGACCAGTTCAGGCTGTCGGCCGAGGAGATCGAGGAGATCGTCGCCCGGGTGCCGGACCAGGCGATCGAGGACATCCGCACGGTGCAGGAGCGCGTCCGCGCCTTCGCGCAGGCCCAGAAGGACGCCCTGGCCGACTTCGAGGTCGAGCTGTCGCCGGGGGTGCATCTCGGGCAGCGCAACATCCCGGTGGCCGCGTCCGGTGCGTACGTGCCGGGTGGTCGCTACCCGCTGGTCGCCTCCGCGCACATGACCGTGGTGACCGCCAAGGTCGCCGGGGTCGAGCGGGTCACGGCGTGTACGCCGCCGATCCGCGGCCAGATCCCGGCCGCGACCGTGGCGGCGCTGCACCTGGCCGGCGCGGACGAGATCCTGCTGCTCGGTGGGACCCAGGCCGTCGCCGCGATGTCGCTCGGCACCGAGACGGTCGGCAAGGTGGACCTGCTGGCCGGGCCGGGCAACGCGTACGTCGCCGAGGCCAAGCGGCAGCTGTTCGGGGAGGTCGGCATCGACCTGTTCGCCGGGCCGACCGAGACGTTGATCGTCGCCGACGACGCGGCCGACCCGTTCATCGTCGCGGTGGACCTGCTGAGCCAGGCCGAGCACGGCCCCGACTCACCGGCCGTGCTGATCACCACCAGCGAGGCCCTGGCCCGCCGGGTGATCGCCTACGTCGAGGAGATCCTGCCCGGCATGCCGACGGTGGACATGGCGGGTCCGGCGTGGCGGGACCACGGCGAGGTGGCGGTGGTGGAGACGCTCGGCGAGGCGTACGCGCTGGCCGACCAGTACGCCTCGGAGCACGTGCAGATCCTGACCAGCAACCCGCGCGAGGCGCTGGACGCGATGCGCAACTACGGCGCGCTGTTCCTGGGCGAGGGGACGTGCGTGTCCTACGGCGACAAGGTGATCGGCACCAACCACACGCTGCCCACGCGGAGGGCCGCGACCTACACCGGCGGGCTGTGGGTGGGCAAGTACCTCAAGACGGTCACCTACCAGGAGGTGACGGATCCCGCGGCCAGTGCCTGGCTGGGGGAGCTGTGCGGGCGGGCGGCCCGGGTGGAGCTGTTCGAGGGGCACGCCCGCTCCGGCGATGTCCGGGCGCACAAGTACGCGGGCGCGCCGCTGCCCTGGGCACCGGCCAGCCTGTCCGCCGGCGCCCGTTGACCGACGAGCTCGCGGGCCGGACC
>CAXTVE010000220.1:0-5772 GCA_964247485.1 uncultured Propionibacteriaceae bacterium | reverse complement strand
ACCCCGGCCCCCCTCGCGTCGGGGTCTGAAACCTATGCCCGCATAGGTTTCGGCCGCCCGGCACAGGTTGCAACCTGTGCGGAGCGTCAGGAACCTGTGCTCAGTGCGTTCGGCCGGGCGCCGCTGATCAGTGGCGGCTGGAGACCAGCCGGCGAGAGGCGGCGCGGACGAGGGTGCGGGGAGCGAACTTGGCCACCAGCATCAGGGCCTGGTAGCGGCGGCTGGGGATCGAGATCACCTTGCCCCGGGCGGCGTCGGCCAGGGCGTCGCGCACCAGGTCGCCGAGGTCGATCCACATGGCCGCGGGCAGGCTGCCGGTGCTGATCGAGGCCCGGGAGTGGAACTCGGTGCGCACGAAGCCCGGGCACAGGGCGGTGACCGTCACTCCGTGGGAGCTGAGCTCGTTGGACAGCGCCTCGGAGTAGGTCGTGACCCAGGCCTTGATCGCGGAGTAGCCGCCCATGGACACGAAGCCGGCCGTGCTGGAGACGTTGATGATCGTGCCCGTGCCCCGGCTCTGCATGGCCCGGCCCGCGGCGGCGCCGAGCAGCAGCACCGCCCGGATCATCACGTCGATGCCGTACTCCTGTGGCGTGGTGTCCTCGGCGACCAGGGACGCCGGGATGCCGAAGCCGGCGTTGTTGACCAGCAGGTCGACCGGTTGCGCGGTGCTGCCGATGCGGTCGGCCACCCGGAGCGCCTCGTCGCGAGAGCCGAGGTCGGCGACGAGGGTCTCCACGGCCACGCCGTAGCGCTCCTTGAGCTCGGTCGCGAACTCGGCCAGCCGGTCCGGGTTGCGGGCGACGAGGACGAGGTCGTTCCCCCGGCCGGCGAGCTGGCGGGCGAACTCCGCCCCGATGCCCGACGTTCCCCCGGTGACCAGCGCAGTTGCCATGCGACCAGGCTAGAGGTCTCAGGACACGCAGAACTCGTTGCCCTCGGGATCGTGCATGACCACGTAGTAGAAGGCGTCCCCCGGGTCGTCATCGCGGTCGGCGCGCTCGACCGTCGCGCCCAGGGCGGCCAGCTCCGCGACCTTGGCGTCGACGAGGGCGACCCGCTCCTCCTGCGACAGCCCGTTGTCCCGACCGGTGGGATACAGGTCGAGATGCACCCGGTTCTTGCCCGCCTTGGACTCGGGCACCTGCTGGAACCAGATCGGCGGCCGCAGCCCCTCCGGGTCGAACAGCCGGTCGTCGAAGCCAGCCTCGTCGCCCCGTCGCTCCCGGTAGTGCGTCCACCAGGTCGTGTCAGGCGCCGCCGGCGGGGTGGGTGCGTACGCCAACGCCTGTCGCCAGAACGCCGCCAGCCGGGCCGGGTCGTTCGCGTCGATGGTCAGCTGCCAGAACACCATGTCCGCACGCTACGACTGCCCGCCGACAACGGGGCGATCCTCAGTCGGGGCGCGCGGCCAGCAGCGCGACGGTCTCACGGGCGATGGCCAGCTCCTCGTTGGTGGGCACCACGGCAACGGTGACGGGCGCCCCGTCGGGGGAGATCACCCGTGCGTCGCGCGAGCCGGCATCGTTGCGGGCCGCGTCGACCGCCAGGCCGAGGCCGCCCAGGCCCTCGACCACGGCGGCGCGTACGGAGGGGGTGTTCTCGCCGACGCCGGCGGTGAAGGTCAGCACGTCGAGCCGGCCGAGGGAGGCCAGATAAGCCCCGACGTAGTGCCGCAGCCGGTGCACGTAGACATCGAAGGCCAGCTGGGCCGCCTCATCACCGGCCGTACGCCGCTGCTCGAGCTCGCGGAAGTCGTTGACCCCGGACAGCCCCTTCAGCCCGGACTGCTTGTTCAGCAGGGTGTCGATGTCGCCGACCGACATCCCGAGCTCGTTGTGCAGGAACGTGTGCAGCCCCGGGTCGACGTCGCCGGACCGGGTGCCCATCACCAGCCCCTGCAGCGGCGTCAGGCCCATCGACGCCTCGACGGCCACGCCCCCGCGGACGGCCGAGGCGGAGCAGCCGTTGCCCAGGTGCAGCACGATCTGGTTCAGCTCGGCCGGCGGCCGCCCGACCAGCTCGGCGGCCGCGGCGGACACGTAGCGGTGCGAGGTGCCGTGGAAGCCGTAGCGGCGGATCCGGTGGGTGCGCGCGAGGTCGGCGGGGATCGCGTACGTCGACGCCGCCGGTGGCAGCGTGCTGAAGAAGGCGGTGTCGAACACCGCCACGTGCGGCACGTCGAACCCTGCCCGCGCGGCCGCGATGCCGGCCACCGCGCCCGGGTTGTGCAGTGGCGCCAGCGGGATCAGGTCGGTGATCTCGGCGACCACCGCGTCGGTGATCAGGGTCGGGTCGGAGAAGTCCGGCCCGCCGTGCACCACCCGGTGCCCGACGGCCCGCAGCCCGACCGTCCCGAGATCGATCCCCGCCCCCGCCAGCTGCGACTCCATCTCGCCGATCGCGGCGGGGTGGTCCGGCGCCGCCCCGGGCTCGCCGATCCGCTCCACCAGCCCCTTGGCCTGCACCTGGGCCGTCTCGGGCACCACCAGCTGGTACTTCAGCGACGACGACCCCGCGTTGAGCACCAGGACGGGCCCGTCATCGAGCTCAGGCCGCACTGCCCGCCACCCCCTGGGCCTGCACCGCGGTGATGGCGACGGTGTTCACGATGTCCTCGACCAGGGCGCCGCGGGACAGGTCGTTCACCGGCTTCTTCAGCCCCTGCAGCACCGGGCCGATGGCAACGGCGCCGGCGCTGCGCTGGACCGCCTTGTAGGTGTTGTTGCCGGTGTTCAGGTCCGGGAAGATGAAGACCGTCGCCCGCCCCGCCACCGAGGACCCGGGCAGCTTGGTCCGGGCCACGTCCGGGTCGACCGCTGCGTCGTACTGGATCGGCCCCTCCAGCGCGAGCTCCGGTGCGCGCTCGGCGACCAGCGCCGTCGCCGCCCGCACCTTCTCCACATCGGCCCCCGACCCCGACGACCCGGTGGAGTAGGACAGCATCGCCACCCGCGGCTCGATCCCGAACTGCCGCGCCGTGTCCGCCGACGCCACCGCGATGTCGGCCAGCTGGTCCGTGGTCGGCTCGGGGATCACCGCGCAGTCGCCGTAGACCAGCACCCGGTCGGCCAGGCACATCAGGAACACGCTCGACACCGTGTCCACCCCGGGCCGGGTCTTCACGAACTCCAGCGCCGGCCGGATCGTATGCGCGGTGGTGTTGACTGCGCCCGACACCATCCCGTCGGCCAGCCCGAGGTGCACCATCATCGTGCCGAAGTAGGAGATGTCGGTGACGACCCCGCGGGCCTTGTCGACCGTCATGCCCTTGTGGGCCCGCGCCTCCGCGTAGACCTGGGCGAACCGTTCGACCAGCTCGGGATCGAGGGGCGACACCACGCGGGCGGGATCGAGATCAAGCCCCAGGGACGAGGCCCGGGCCCGAATCTTGGTCTCCTCGCCCAGCAGGGTCAGGTCGGCCACCCCGCGCCGGAGCAGGATCGCCGCCGCCTCCAGGATCCGGTCGTCAGAAGCCTCCGGCAGCACGATGTGCTTGCGGTCGGCCCGCGCCCGCTCCATCAGCTGGTACTCGAACATCAGTGGCGTCCGCACCTCCGACGCCGACACGTCGATCGCCGCCAGCAGCGCCGCCTGGTCGACCTGCTCGGCGAACAGCCGCCGCGCGCTCTCGATCTTGTTAATCGACTCCGCGGTCATCGGCCCGCGTACGCGGAGCAGCCGCTCGGCGGTCTCGAACGTCCCGAGGGAGGTGAGCGCGATGGGCAGGTCCTGGTCCACGCCTTCGGACAGCCGGCGCACCGAGTCGGGCAGGGCATAGCCCCCGGTCAGCAGGATGCCGGTCAGGGCCGGGAAGGTGCCCGACTGGTGGGCGAGCATCAGGCCGGGGATCAGATCGGTGCGGTCGCTCGGCGCGATCACCGTGACGTCGGGGGCGAGCCGGTCCAGCACGTTGGGCAGGCTCATCGCGGCGACGATGATGCCCAGTGACTCCCGGTCCAGCCAGGCCTGCGAGCCGAGCACCAGCTCGCCGTCGGCCGCGGCGACCAGGGCGCGGAAGGTGGGTGCGGACAGCAGCGGGTTCTCCGCGATGGCGGCCGTCACGATCCCGGACATCCCGCCCATGGCTGCCCTGATCGCGTCGACGTCGCCCGCCGCCACCCGGTTCGCGACCACCGCGACCGTCCGGGCGTGGTTGGCCTGCAGCTCGACGACGGCGCCGTCCGCGGCGGAGCGGATCTGCTCCGGCGTACGCCCCCGCCCGTGCACGACCAGCACGACCGGCGAGCCCAGGTTGGCCGCGATCTTGGCGTTGAACGACAGCTCGGTCCCGGTGGACACGTCCGCGTAGTCCGAGCCGACCACCACGATCACCTCGTAGCGGTCGGTCAGCCGGCCGAACCGCTCGACGATCTGGTGCAGCGCCTCGTCCGCGTCCTCGCGGGCGGCCTCGTAGGTGACGCCGAGGGCCTCCTCGTAGGTCTGGTCGATGCCCGGCTGGCGGACCAGCAGGTCCACGACGAGGTCGAGCTCGCCGGACGCGCCGACCGTGGTCAACGGCCTGAAGACCCCCACCGAGCCGACCTCGCGGGTCAGCGCGTCGACCAGGCCGAGGGCCACCGCGGACTTGCCGGTCTGGCCCTCGGGCGAGGCGACGTACACGCTGCGCGTCACACGCTGGACCCTACTGGAGGTGCCGGATAGCACAGAAAGCACCAGTCGAAGGGCCGACACGACCATCTGATTACCTGCGCGCTCCGAATTTCCTCTGAGCGACCGCACCTTTGGCACAGGATCTGCTCATCGGGGGTGGAAGGACCACATTGGTGCCGGTCAGCGCGGGAAAGAGGCAACTATCGTGGTCCTTGTGGCCGCTGTACCTCCCCAGATTCCCGGGCTGGTGGGCTGGCGCCCGCTGGCCCGAGGCGGGTTCGCCACGGTCTGGGAGGCCAAACAGCTCTCGCTGAACCGGCTGGTCGCCGTCAAGGTCGACAAGCGCACGCTGGACTCCGACTCCGAGCAGCGGCGGTTCCTCCGCGAGGCCGGCGCGGCGGGCCGGATGTCCGGGCATCCGGGCATCGTCACCGTGCACGACGCCGGGATCCTGACCGACGACCGGCCCTACCTGGTGATGGCGCTGTGCGAGGGCGGCTCGCTGACCAAGTGGGTCAACGGTTCTCCGAAGCCGACCCAGGACCAGGTCCGCGAGGTCGGCGTCCGCATCGCCGACGCGCTGGCGGCGACCCACGCCGCTTCGGTGCTGCACCGTGACGTCAAGCCCGCGAACATCCTGATCGACTCCTACGGGAACGCCGGGTTGGCCGACTTCGGGCTCGCCGCGCTGCCCGACCCGGGCATGGAGCTGAGCGAGACGCTCGAGGCGATCACCCCCGCGTACGCGCCACCCGAGGTCTTCCACCGGCGACCGCCCACCGCGGCCGGTGACATCTACTCTCTGGGCGCCACGCTCTACGCCATGCTGGCCGGCCGGCCGCCGCGCTGGCCGGAGAGCGGGACGCCGAACATCGTCGACATGTTCGAGCGGCTGCAGGACCCGATCGACCGGATCCCGGGCGTGCACGACGGGCTGATGGATGCCCTGCTCGAGGCCATGCTGACCGAGCCGGGCGAGCGGCCCACGGCCACGCAGTTCCGCGACCGGCTGGCCGCGCTGCCGCTGGGCCCGGCGGAAGGGGTCGGGGCCGAGCCGATGTCGATCGGGGCCGGAGCACCCGCGGCGCGCGCCGGAGGCACGACGTCGAGGCCGGCGCTGCGCAAGAGGCGACTGCCGGCCGGGCCGCTGGAGGAGGC
>CAXTVE010000219.1:0-5790 GCA_964247485.1 uncultured Propionibacteriaceae bacterium | reverse complement strand
ACCCGACCCACCGCGAGGTCTACGACGAGCTGTTCACCGCGTACGAGCGGCTCTACCCGGACACGAAGGCCGTCGCCCACCTCCTGGCCGGGGTCCAGGAGCGCGCCGCCCGCTGACGCCGCGACGCGACCACCGGGGCATCGCATCGCCGACGAGGGCCGGAAACCTATGCCGGCATAGGTTGCGACGACCGGGCACAGGTTGCAACCTGTGCGGAGCGGCAGGAACCTGTGGTGAGTGGGAGCAGAATGGCGGCCGTGACCACCTCGGCGGACCGGATCCGCAGCATCGCGGTGCTGGTGCTCGCCGTCGCGCAGGTCGCGTCGGCGCCGGTGACGTTCCTGGTCCAGGGCGAGGCGGGCAACCAGGGGACGATCTCCGACGCCAACCTGAGCCCCGTGACCCCGGCCGGCTACGCGTTCTCGATCTGGGGGCTGATCTACGCGGCGTCGCTGGTGCTCGCGGTCTACCAGCTGCGGCCCGGTCAGCCGGCGCGGCCGGTGCACCGCCGGACCGGCTGGTGGCTGGCCGGGGCGTTCGCGGCGAGCACGGTGTGGGTGCCGATCTTCGGCACCCGGGTGATCTGGGCGTCCCAGGTGGTGATCGTCGGTCTGGTGGTCTGCCTGGTCGTCGCCACGGTCCGCTTCACCCGGCTGGGCCCGGCCGAGACCACCGCCGAGCGGTTCGCCTTCCGGCTGCCGGTCACCCTCTACCTCGGCTGGGCGACGCTGGCCTGCTTCGCCGGCTTCGGCACCACCTTCCGGTCCCTGGGCATGCCGCAGGACGCCGGCTGGACGCGCGGTGTGGGGGTGGTGCTGGTGGTCAGCGCGACCGTCGTGTCGGTCCTCGTGATCAGTCGGCTGTCCGCCCTGGCCGGGTTCGTCTTCACCGCCGGCTGGGCGCTGGTCGCGGTGGCCGTGGCCACGTACGCCGACGCCGTCCGGTGGGTCACCCTGCTGGCCCTGGTCGTGCTGGTCGGCGTCCTGGTCGCGCGGACCGCCCGGAGCGCGGACAAGTCCCGGGTCCTGCTCGGTTGAGAGTCTTTGCTGCCGTCGGCGACCTGGTCGGGGAGATCTGGCGCCGGGCGACCTCGGTCCAGCCCGTCCCGCCCCCGGCCGTCGTCGCCCTGACCGCCACGGTGGCCGTGGCCCTGGTGGTGTCGCGGGCCGCCTGGCCATACACGCGGATCCTCGTCACCATCGCCCACGAGGCCGGTCATGCGGTCGCCGCGGTGCTGGCCGGTCGGCGGCTGCAGGGCATCCGGGTGCACTCCGACACCTCGGGGCTGACCGTGTCGAGCGGCCGGGCCAGCGGGCCGGGCATGGTGACGATGCTGCTGGCCGGCTACCTGGCCCCGGCGCTGGTCGGTCTCGGCGCCGGCGGGCTGCTGATCGCCGGCTTCAGCCTGGGGCTGCTCTGGCTGCTGGTGATCCTGCTCGCGTTGATGCTGCTGCAGATCCGGAACTTCGTCGGGTTCGGCGCGGTGGTCGCGGTGGGCGCGGCCCTGGTCGCGGTCAGCTGGTACGCGCCGGCCCCGGGGCAGGCCGCCGTGGCCTACCTGGTCACCTGGATCCTGCTGATCTCAGCACCGAAGCCGGTCCTCGAGCTGGCCCGGATGCGGCGGCAGGGCCGGGCCCGTGGGTCCGACGTCGATCAGCTCGCCCGACTGACCCACGTACCGGCCGAGCTGTGGACGGCGCTGTTCCTGGTGCTGAACTGCGCCGGCCTGTTGCTCGGCGTGGCCCTGCTGCTGCCGGCCGCGGTCGACGTGCTGGCGGGCCTGGTGTCCGCACGAGGCTAGGACGAGATCGACTTCGAGCATCGGAGGAGCGCCGGGTGGCGATCGGAGGAGCGATGAGCGAACCCGCTTCTCGTTCGCGAAGCGTGACGACGACGCCAGCACGTGAAGCGCGACGGGTGCGAGAAGTCGCACACATAGACAGAGCCCGTCGCGAGCGGCGGCGCTCGGACGGGCTCAGGGGGGTGTGAGTCAGCGGATGGTGTCGGTGCGCTGACCGACCATGATCAGCTCATCGCGCATGCCCGGGGTCGGGGCGCTGTAGATGGCGTAGCCCAGGGCCTTGCGGGTACGACGGGACTCACGGCGGCTCTTGATGGCCTGCGCGAGGCGAGACATTGCAGTACTTCCCTTCACTTACTGTTGGATTTCAAACTCTTCGATTTCGAAGTGTACTACATCAACGGCACGCCGCCGGCGGTTATTCCAGGTGCCCGGCGCAGACTGGCGCGACTCCGCGAGCGGCCGATTGCGCGCCCTCCGCCCGGACGACCAAGTAGGGATGCCGACGCCGCCTGGCGGGCCAGGCTGGTCGGCGTCCGAACGCGGGAGGAAGGCGGAGGTTAAGCGCGATCAGCCCAGCGGACAAGCCGAGATGGATTACGCGGCCTGGCCGAAGCGGCGGTCGGACAGCACGACGCCCGCCCGCTCGAGCTCCGCCTCGACCCGGAAGCGCTCGATGTCGCGCTCGACCCCCACGGAGTCGCCGCCCAGCTCGTGGGAGATGCCGAGCATCTCGCAGATCTGCATCATCAGCCGGTCGTAGGCCAGCCGGTTGCCCATCTGGTGGGCGGCGGAGCGGTGCTCGTCCCGGCCCAGCAGCCCCCGAAGTCGGCGCAGGTCGGCCGCAAGCTGCTCCAGCGGCATGCCCTGCTGCTCCTTCAGGGCCCGGACTACGCGCCGATGGTCGGCCTGATCAGCCCGCTTCTCGCGCCAGCGGCTGATGCTCTCGTCCCAGCGACCGGCGATCAGGTCCCAGACCAGCACGCAGCCGATCGGCACCAGGACCATGATGGACACGGCGATGCCGCCCAGAACGACCTGGTACACGTCCGCCATGACAGCACCTTAGGTCGGGTTCAGGGGGTTAACAACCCGAACCCAGGACCGTAGAGGAACCGACACCTCGAACGCAAACCGCCCAACGCGCGCACGCGTTACCCGAAAGTCAGTAGACGGAAACATGCACGTGGTCATAGTGATTGGCCGTGGCCGACCCGCGGTCCGACATCGGCCGCCAGCCCTCCGAGGAGCGCTCGACGGTCCAGATCTTCTGGTAGTAGATGACCTCACTGACCCCCAGCGTCCCGGCATTGGCGCGCGTCCACTCGGCGATGTCCCAGCCCACCGAGGAGGTCGAGATCATCACGTCGAGGGCACGACCGGTGCCGTGGAAGCCGCTGTCGCCCGGCCGCCGTCCCCCGAAGGAGCTGATCTGGGGGTAGCGGGCGCAGAGGGCGCGGTAGACCTTGATGGCGTTCGGGGTCAGACCGGACTGGATGGAGGAGCTCTTGCTGCACTCTGCCGCGGAGATCCCGCTGCTGCTGCCGCCCGTGCCGCTGCCGGAGGAGCGGACCACCGGCTTGGAGTCCGACAGGTACTTGTCGCTGATCCAGCGGCCGCGGTCGTCGTGCGAGATGAACCGGAACCCGCTGCGGACCGTGCTGGTCACCGAGAGCTTGTCGCCGGCCGAGACCACGTCCACCACGTCGGCGTCGAAGCTCGCCCCGGTGCGCACGTTGAGACTGGCCGTCGCGTACTTGGTGTCGGTCACCTTGAGCGGCGGGTCCGGCAGCACCTTCGGCTTCGTCTTCGCGACCGGCTTCGCCTGGGGTGCGGCCTTGGTCTTGGCCTTGGGGCTGGCCTTCGGCTTGGCGCTGGGCTCGGCCGACGGCGTACGGGTCGGGCTGGGCTCAAGGGTCGGGCTCGGGGTCGTCCGCCGTTGCTCGGCCTCGCGGGCCGTGGGAGTTGCGGTCTCGGCGACGATGGGCTGGGCCGCGGGCGCCGGGTAGGCGGCCTGGGTCTCGTCGCCCGGCCAGGTCGCCGCGGCGACGCCGAGACCGAGCACGCCGACCATCACGATCGGGACCGTGACTCGGGAGACGCGAACCGCCAGCGACGCTCGCATCGCCCTACGCGGACGCGGATGAACCACGAAAACCCAACTTCCCCGAAGTGCCTGAGACCAAAACGTTACCTTGCGCTACGGAGTGTAAGCAGAACGCGACCGAAAGGCCAACCCCTGGCGCCGACGGGTGTCCACCGGCACCCCCCCGGCCGCGCAACGGCCGGGGCGTAGTTTGACCGGCGTGACCTCTTATGACGCGATCGTGATCGGGGCTGGACAGGCCGGGCCGGGTGTCGCCAGCGCCCTGGTCGGCGAGGGCCGGCGGGTGGCCGTGGTCGAGATGGACCGGCCCGGCGGCACCTGCCTCAACCACGGCTGCAAGCCCACCAAGGCGCTGCGGGCCAGCGCGACCACCGCCCACGCGGCGCGGCGGGCGGCGACCTACGGTGTGCATACCGGCGAGGTGACCGTCGACTTCCCCGCGGCCATCGGCCGGGTGCGGACGATCATCGGCGAGATGCAGCAGTCCCTCGACGACTGGATCACCCACGTCGACGGCCTGGACTACGTCCGCGGCACCGCCACGCTCGCCACCGACCCGGACGGTCGCGAGCACCGGGTGAGCGTCGGAGACCTGGTGCTCACCGCACCGCAGGTCTACCTCAACGTCGGTGCGCGGGCGTCCCGCCCGGACATCGACGGTCTCGACTCGGTCACGGCGATGACCGAGGTCGAGCTGCTGGCCCTCGACGAGCTGCCCGAGCACCTGGTCATCATCGGCGGCGGCTACCTGGGCTGTGAGTTCGGGCAGATGTTCCGTCGCTTCGGGTCGGCGGTGACGATCATCGCCGGTGGCGGGCTGGCCGCCCGCGAGGACCCGGACGTGCAGCAGATCATCACCGACCTGTTCCGCGAGGAGGGCGTCACGATCATCGACGGCCGGCCGCAGCGGGTCGGACCGGCGGGCGACGGCGTCGAGGTCGAGACGGACGACGGCCGCAGCATCGTCGGCAGCCACCTGCTGCTGGCGACCGGCCGCCGCTCCAACTCCGACCTGCTCGGCGACCACGGCATCGCCACCGACGAGCGCGGCTACTTCGTCATCGACGGCCGCTACGCCACATCGGTCCCCGGCGTCTGGGCCCTGGGCGACGTCAACGGGCACGGCGCCTGGACCCACACCGCCTACCAGGACGCACAGATCCTGCTCGCCCCGCCGCGTACGGTCGACGGCCGGGTCACGACGTACGCGATGTTCACCGACCCGCCGCTCGGCCGGGTGGGGATGGACTCCGCGGCCGCCCGCGCCTCCGGGCGCAAGGTGCTGAAGGCGGAGGTGCCGATGAGCAGCGTCAGCCGGGCGGTGCTCGAGTCGGAGACCGTCGGGGTGCTGCGGATCCTGGTCGACGCCGACACCGAGGAGTTCCTCGGCGCCACCATCCTGGGCCTGCACGCCGACGACCTGATCCAGATCATCGGGCTGGCGATGCAGGCCGGGGTGCGCTACCCGGCCGTCCGCGACGCGCTGCCGATCCATCCGACGATGGCCGAGTACATCCCGTCGGTGCTGCGCTCGCTCGAGCCGCTGACCGATTGAGTGTGTCCTTTCCCCCGACTACGGAGGAAAGGACACACTCAAGCGCGGGGCCCCGGGGCCCGCGGGCTGCGCTTGTAGGCGGAGACGAAGCGGCTGCCCGCCAGCCAGAACCGCCAGGGGCGGTCGGCCTCGAGCGAGACGCCCACCCGCGGGCCGACCTCGATCACCTCCGGGGTCTCGCCGGGCTCGAGTCGCAGTGGTCCGCCGCCGAGCAGGTAGGCGCCCTTGTGCTCGGCGGTGATCCCGAGCGCCTGGGGGAGCCGGCCGGGGCCAGTGACCGCGATCTGGCCCGCCGCACCCGCGCCACCTCCACGCCCTCGACCACCT
>CAXTVE010000218.1:0-5791 GCA_964247485.1 uncultured Propionibacteriaceae bacterium | reverse complement strand
GGACGTGAAGGCGTCGTCGAAGCCGGGGGAACCGGGGCGGTCGCCGTACCCGGGGGACAGCTGTCCGTTCGACCCCGCGCCGTGCCCGTCGAGGTCGGCCGGCGAAGGGCTTCCGTCCGGGCCCGCCGCCGGCTGCTCCGCACCCGCGTAGGCCGGGTCGCCCTCGTCGGTGGCGAGCGAGTCGTCGACCAGCACGGCGAGGTGCACGCTGCGGCCGAAGAACTCGGCCAGGGTCTGCTCGATGTCGGGGCGGAAGCGCACCTCGAGCTGGTTGCGGGTGAAGATGTTCGGCACCGCGACCATCATCAGGTTCTCGTGCAGCGCGACCGGCTTACCGGTGTTCAGCCACCGCCGCAGTTCCGGGGGTGAGGACGACCGCAGGTGCTCCCACGCCCGGAACGGGGGTTCGGACGTGGTCTGGGACGGCTCGCTCACTCATTCTCCACTGCAAATACGGTGCCTGGCAGCCCGGTCTCGGAGGTGAGGTCCAGGCTCGGCTCTGCCCACCCCCGGTGGGTTGACGTGCGTCGATCTACGGGTGCTGCGTCGCCACCCTTCCACATCGTTATCCACAGCTGTGCACAAATGTGCGCCGATCGGCGAGCGCCGGGGGCGATCGGCACTGTGAGTGCAGGTGGCCGGTCCGGGGCAAGCCCGAACAGACCACAATGAGGTGGAGAGGTGAGGCGATGGGCGACGCTAGCAACGTGGGGACCTTCGTGCAACCCATCGGCGAGAAGTCGCTGGTCGGGCGGCGTGTCGGCTGGACGCCACGGCCGGTTCTCCGCGAAAATCCGCGGCCCGTAGCGGTTTGACCGGGTTGAGCGAGCCCCGTACCGTTGGGAGGTCGCCGTTGCCCGGCGCCCCTCACCCGTTCCTTCGCACGATAGTGGGAGTCCTCCCGTGACCAAGCGCACCTTCCAGCCGAGCCTGCGGCGACGCAGCCGTACTCACGGCTTCCGCCACCGGATGCGCACCCGGGCCGGGCGCGCGATCCTCGCCGCCCGCCGGCGCAAGGGTCGCGACGAGCTGTCCGCCTGATCGCTCTCATTCAGGCCCCGGTGCTTCCCCGTCCTATGCGGATGCGCCGCTCGGAGGACTTCCGGCGGACCGTCCGCGGCGGCGTCCGCGCCGGACGGCCGACCCTCGTCATCCATGCCGCTCTTCCGGCCGGGGGGACGACCCCCCTGCCGCCCCGCCGCGCACCCGACGAGACACGGGAGCGGGCGACGGGCGTCGACCGGGTGCAGGTGGGTTTCGTGGTCGCCAAGACGGTGGGCAACGCGGTGACCCGCAACCGCGTACGCCGGCGGCTCCGGGCTCTGGCCGCGGCCGAGCTGCCGGGTACGCCGGGTTCGGTCAGCGTGGTGGTCCGGGCGCTGCCGCGCGCAGCCACCGCTCCCGACGAGGTTCCAGTCGACTTCGCATCGGCCTGGCCGCAGGCCCTGGCCAAGCTGGCCCGGCGTACGCCCGTGGGGGCGGCATCGTGAAGTACGCGCTGATCGGGCTGCTCAAGGCCTACCGGCTGGTCATCAGCCCGCTGTACGGGAACGTGTGCCGCTACTACCCGAGCTGCTCGGCGTACGCGCTGCGAGCGGTCCAGGTGCACGGGGCGGTTCGCGGCAGCTGGCTCGCGGCGCGGCGGCTGGGTCGCTGCCATCCGTGGGCGCCGGGCGGTTACGACCCGGTCCCGGGCACGCCGGAGTGGGCTGAGGAGTTCGGCGGAGCACGCACAATGGAGAGAACTGTGACCACGACGCCGTCCGGGCGTCACGACGGGGTGTGAAGGACGCATGGAACTGCTGCCGCTACTGATCCCGATGGCCTGGTACGACCCGTTCGTCTCCATCGGCAGTGCCATCATGCAGCCGCTCTACTGGGTGGTCTCGGGCATCCTGGTGCTCGCGCACCGGTTGTTCTCCCCCGTGCTGGGAGCGGAGTCGGGGTGGACCTGGGCGCTGTCGATCGTCGCCTTGACCGTGGTCATCCGCACCGCGCTGATCCCGCTGTTCGTCAAGCAGATCAAGTCCTCCCGCTCGATGCAGCTGCTGCAGCCCAAGGTCCGCGAGCTGCAGAAGAAGTACGGCCACGACCGGGAGAAGCTCGGTCAAGAGACCATGAAGCTCTACAAGGACAACAACGCGAACCCGTTGGCGTCCTGCCTGCCCCTGCTGCTGCAGATGCCGATCTTCCTGGCCCTGTTCCGGGTGCTGGACGGCGCGGCCCGGACCAACGACGCCGGTGACCCCCTCCTGCGCGGCTACTGGCTGAAGCAGAACCCCGATCTCGTCGAGTCGCTGAACCAGGCGACGATCTTCGGGGCTCGGATCTCCGACACCTTCCTCAAGGTGCCGCTGCTCGACGGCATCACCAGCGTGCACCTGGTCACGGTGTTCCTGATCCTGGCGATGACGGTGACGCTGTTCATCACCCAGCTGCAGCTGATGCGCAAGAACATGCCGCCCGAGGCGCTGACCGGGCCGTTCGCGCAGCAGCAGAAGATCATGCTCTACCTGTTCCCGATCATCTTCGCGGTCGGCGGCATCAACTTCCCGGTCGGCGTGCTGATCTACTGGTTCACCTCGAACCTGTGGACGATGGCCCAGCAGTTCTACGTGATCCGCCGCAACCCGGCTCCGGGCACCCCGGCGTACGAGGCCTGGGAGGAGCGGCGCCAGGCGAAGCTGAAGCGGCACGGTGGCGGCGAGGAGCCGGAGACCGGCGAGCCCGGCGGCAACGGTGCGCGGCCGCTGGCCCCGGTGCCGAGCGGCAGCGGCTCCACCGCGGCCGCAACCGTCCCGCGCGTGGTGCGGCAGCAGCCGCGCAAGCAGACCCGGTCCAAGCGCAAGCGCTGACCGCACCAACTCACAGGTTGGCGTACGCGGCGGGAGAGCGGCGCGCGCTGCCCAGGCATGAAGGAGGAGCGACGTGAACGACCAGACCGACCCGGGCGAGGTGGCCGCCGAGGCGGAGACCGACGCGGTGGATGCGGAGACTGCTGCGGTGGGGACGGATCCGGCCACGGCTGGTGAGGGGAGTGCCGAGGCTGCCGCCGACGAGGACGCCGACGAGGTGGACGCGGACGACGAGGCGTCGGAGAACCCGTTGGAGACTGAGGCGGAGATCGCTGCGGACTACCTCGAGGAGCTGCTGGACATCGCCGACCTGGACGGCGACATCGACACCTTCATCGAGGGCGACCGGGCCCACGTGTCGATCGTCAGCGAGTCCGAGGCGCTGGTCGGGCCGGACGGGACCGTGCTGGACGCGCTGCAGGAGCTGACCCGGCTGGCCGTGATGACCGAGACCGGGGACCGCAGCCGGTTGATGCTGGACGTGGCCGGCTACCGCGACCGGCGGCGCAAGGAGCTGATCGCGCTGGCCTCCGACGCCGTCCGCGAGGTGCAGGACTCGAGTGACCGGGTGCCGCTCGCGCCGATGAACCCGTTCGAGCGCAAGATCGTGCACGACGCGGTCGCGGCCGCCGGGCTGACCTCGGAGTCCGAGGGCGAGGAGCCCCGCCGCCGGGTGATCGTGCTGCCGGTCTGAGGTGGCGGCCGCACGCCGCTGCGCCTGAATCCCGTCCGTCGGCGCGGTCCGGGGGTGACCGTCGGGCGTCTCAGGTTTCGGTCCGGCGCTGCGACCTCTCCCGGGCCCGCTGGTGGGCCCGACTCAGCAGGTCCCGCACCAAGGTCTGGGTCTGCGGACCGGGGTTGACGACCGCGAGCCAGCCGAGGTGGCCGTAGACGGGATGGGCGATCACGGCGTCGTCCGGGCTCGGGTCGAGCTCCGCCGCCCCCGGCTCGCGAGGGGTCCGGCCGGTCGCTCGGACGAAGTCCTCGGTACCAGCGGCGACGTTGACCCGGAAGGCGTCCGGTCGGTCCAGCCGCGAGACCTCGTCGTCCGGGTAGTCCTTGGTCACGATGGTGGCGAAGGGCTGGCCGCTGGGCAGCACGCCGTCCGGCGCGTAGTAGAAGAATCGGTCACCCCAGCTGATCTCCGGCGACCCGTCCCCCGGACCCGGTTCGAGGACCAGGACCCCACCCAGGCTCATGACGTACGCGCTGACCTCGTCGATCGTCATGGTCTGAGGATTTCACCCCGGGCACGGGACTAGGGTTTCGCCATGGCGGACAACGTGGTGCAGAACTATGTGAACGGCAAGCTGGTCGACTCGGCGGCGACCGAGTTCACCGAGCTGGTCGACCCGGTGACCGGACAGGTGACCGGCCGCTCGCCCAAGTCCACGCCGGCGGAGGTCGACGAGGCGGTGCGGGCCGCCGAGGCCGCCTTCGAGGAGTGGCGCCGGACCACACCGTCGCAGCGCCAGGTGGCGCTGCTCAAGCTGGCCGACGCCATCGAGGAGCACGCCGACGAGCTCGTCGAGCTGCAGAGCCGTAACACCGGGCAGATCAAGGCGCTGATCCGCTCCGAGGAGATCACGGTCGGGGCCGACCAGCTCCGGTTCTTCGCCGGCGCCGCCCGCAACCTCGAGGGCAAGGCGACCGGGGAGTACATGGAGGGCCTGTCGTCCTCCATCCGCCGCGAGCCGATCGGTGTGGTCGTCCAGGTGACGCCGTGGAACTACCCGCTGATGATGGCCATCTGGAAGATCGGTCCCGCGATCGCGGCCGGCAACACCGTGGTGCTCAAGCCGAGCGACACGACCCCTGAGTCGACGGTCCTGCTGGCCAAGCTCGCCGGCGAGTGCCTGCCGCCCGGGGTGTTCAACGTGGTCAACGGCGACGGTCAGACCGGTAAGACACTGGTCGAGCACCCGGTTCCCGGGCTGGTCTCGATCACCGGCTCGGTCCGGGCCGGGATCGCAGTGGCCGTCTCCGCCGCGCAGTCGCTCAAGCGGGCCCACCTCGAGCTCGGTGGCAAGGCCCCGGTCGTCGTCTTCGCCGATGCCGACATCGAGGCGGCGGCTGACGGCATCGCCACCGCCGGCTTCTTCAACGCCGGCCAGGACTGCACCGCCGCGACCCGGGTGATCGTCGCCGAGCCCATCCACGACCAGTTCGTTGCCGCGCTGGTCGAGAAGGCCAAGGCCACCCGGCCGGGTGACCGGGACGACGAGGACGCCGCCTACGGCCCGCTCAACAACGCGAACCACTTCGGCAAGGTCTGTGCCATCATCGCCAAGCTCCCGGACCATGCGACGGTGGAGACCGGCGGGCAACAGTTCGGTGACCAGGGGTTCTTCTTCGAGCCGACCGTGGTGACCGGGCTCCAGCAGGACGACGAGGCGATCCAGGAGGAGATCTTCGGGCCGGTGATCACGGTGCAGAGGTTCACCGACGAGGCCGACGCGCTGGCCAAGGCCAACGGTGTCCCGTACGGCCTCTCCTCCAGCGTCTGGACCAAGGACCACGGCACCGCGCTGCGGATGTCCCGCGATCTGGACTTCGGCTGCGTCTGGATCAACACCCACATCCCGCTGGCCGCCGAGATGCCGCACGGCGGCTTCGGCCGCTCCGGATACGGGAAGGACCTGTCCGGCTACGGGCTGGAGGACTACACCCGCGTGAAGCACGTGATGAGCTCACTGGATTGACCACCGGGCTCGTCGACGAGATCTTTGGGACCACTCTCGAAGCAATAAAGCACTATGTCGACATTCTTGGGACGGATGGGGTTGTTCGTGGGCTGATCGGCCCCCGGGAGACGGACCGACTGTGGGACCGGCACATCCTGAACAGCGTCGCCCTGACCAGTCTGCTGCCGGTCGACGCCGAGGTGGTCGACGTCGGCAGCGGCGCCGGACTGCCGGGCATCCCGCTCGCGATCC
>CAXTVE010000217.1:1684-5793 GCA_964247485.1 uncultured Propionibacteriaceae bacterium | reverse complement strand
TCCTGGTCCAGCCGCCGCGCGGCTTCGGGGAGAACCCGATCGCGATCTACCACGATCCCGACCTCGCGCCCAGCCACCACTACCTGGCGGTGTACCGGTGGATCGAGCGGGAGTTCGGCGCCCACGCGGTGGTGCACATGGGCAAGCACGGCAACCTCGAGTGGCTGCCGGGCAAGAACCTCGGCATGTCGGCGGCCTGCGGCACCGACGCGGCGATCGGCTCGCTGCCGCTGGTCTACCCGTTCCTGGTCAACGACCCCGGTGAGGGTACGCAGGCCAAGCGGCGGGCGCACGCCACGATCATCGACCACCTGGTGCCGCCGATGGCCCGGGCCGAGTCCTACGGCGACATCGCCCGGCTGGAGCAGCTGCTGGACGAGTACAGCAATGTCGTGGCCATGGACCCGGCCAAGGTGCCGGCGCTGCGCGGGGAGATCTGGACGCTGATCCAGGCCGCCCAGCTGCAGCACGACCTCGGCCTGGACGACCGGCCCGACGACGAGGCGTTCGACGAGTTCGTGATGCACGTCGACGGCTGGCTGTGCGAGATCAAGGACGTGCAGATCCGCGACGGCCTGCACGTGCTCGGCCAGGCGCCGGCCGGGAGTGAGCTGGTCAGCCTGGTGCTGGCCGTGCTCCGGGCCAACCAGGTCTTCTCCGGTCAGGTGAACGGCGTGCCCGGGCTGCGGCATGCGCTGGGGCTGGTCGAGGGGGCGCCGAGCCAGCAGGTCGACCGGGTCGAGACCCTGGCGCGGGAGCTGGTCGAGGCGGTGGCGGATGCGGGCTGGGACGAGTCCCGAGTGCCCGACCTGGTCGGGCCCCACACCGCTGCGGTCGCGCCCCTGCAGTTCGCCTGCCGTGAGGTGGCCCCCCGGCTGGGGCGTACGGGTGACGAGATCGCCAACACCCTGCATGCCCTGGAGGGGGGCTACGTGCCGGCCGGGCCGAGCGGCTCGCCGCTGCGCGGACTGGTCAACGTGCTGCCGACCGGGCGCAACTTCTACTCCGTCGACCCCAAGGCGATCCCGTCCCGGCTGGCCTACCAGACCGGGCAGGCGATGGCCGAGTCCCTGGTGGCTCGGCACCTGGACGAGACCGGGACCTACCCGCCGTCGGTCGGGCTGTCGGTGTGGGGTACGTCGGCCATGCGGACCAGCGGGGACGACATCGGCGAGGTGCTGGCCCTGCTCGGCGTGGTCCCGGTCTGGGACGCGGCGTCGCGAAGGGTGACCGGGCTCGAACCCATCCCACTGGCCGAGCTCGGCCGGCCCCGGATCGACGTGACCGTGCGCATCTCCGGCTTCTTCCGCGACGCGTTCCCGCACGTGCTCGCCATGCTCGACGATGCCGTGCGCCTGGTCGCTGACCTGGACGAGCCCCCGGAGCAGAACTACGTGCGGGCCCATACGCACCGCGACCTGGCCGAGCACGGCGACGAGCGGCGGGCGACGACACGGATCTTCGGGTCCAAGCCGGGCGCGTACGGGGCGGGGATCCTGCCGCTGATGGAGGCCGGCAACTGGCGCAACGACGCCGACCTGGCCGAGGTCTACACGGCCTGGGGCGGGTTCGCGTACGGGCGCGATCTGGACGGGATGCCCGCCCGGCAGGACATGGAGACCAACTACCGCCGGATCGCGGTGGCGGCGAAGAACATCGACACGGTCGAGCACGACATCGCCGACTCGGACGACTACTACCAGTACCACGGCGGGATGGTCGCGACCGTGCGGGCACTGACCGGGGCCGAGCCCAAGGCATACGTCGGGGACTCGACCAGTCCCGATGCGGTGAAGACCCGGTCGCTGGGCGAGGAGACGAACCGGATCTTCCGGGCCCGGGTGGTGAACCCCCGTTGGATCGGGGCGATGCAGCGGCACGGCTACAAGGGGGCGTTCGAGCTGGCCGCGACCGTCGACTATCTCTACGGCTTCGATGCGACCGCCGGCGTGGTGACGGACGGGATGTACGCGCAGCTGGCCGAGTCGTACGTGCTCGACAAGCAGAACCAGGACTTCATGAAGCACGCCAACCCGTGGGCGCTGCGCGGCATCATCGAGAAGCTCAACGAGGCCGCCGACCGCGGGCTGTGGGCCGAGCCGGACCCGGAGCTGATGGCCGAGATGGCGCAGGTCTACCTCGACGTGGAGGGCGACCTCGAGGACTCCCTCGGGTGAGCCTGGACCTCGATCGCCTCGGCGAGGACGTGCTGGCCTTCCTCACCGAGCGGCACCTGGCCACGCTGACCACCCTGCGGGCTGACGGGTCGCCGCATGTGGTGCCGGTCGGCTTCACGTACGAGCCGGAGACGCGGCTGGCCCGGGTGATCACCGGCGGCGGCTCGGTCAAGGCCCGGAACGCCGACCGGCCGGACGCGATCGCGGCCCTCTGCCAGGTCGACCGGGCGCGGTGGCTGACCCTCTCGGGCCCGATTCGGGTCGACCGGGATCCCGACGCGGTGGCCGACGCCGTACGCCGCTACGCCGAGCGCTACCGCACGCCCCGGGAGAATCCCGAACGCGTCGCCCTGGTCATCGAGGTCACGCACGTCCTCGGCCGCGGCTGATTCACCTGATGGTCTCTCGCGCCGGAGTCAGGCGAGACGGCCGGGCACGAGTCGTACGCGACGCCCGTTCAGCGGCTGCGGGGGGCGGAAGTCGCCCACCGGGAACAGCTGCTGGAAGGCGTCGATCGAGGCGCCGGCGACGTGCACCCGCTGGCGCATGACGTGCCACCGCACGCCCTCGTCGTAGGTGGGGGTGGTCAGTGAGCCGGCGTAGCGGTAACTGTGCAGGTTGGCGGGCAGCATCCCCCGCAGGTTGACGTTGTCGACCCGCACCGGGTCCGCGCACTCGGCGGGCAGCCGGGAGAGGACGCGATCCTGCGGCGCGGCGCCGCGACCCACCAGGAACACGCCGAGAACCAGCAGCTTCCCGTCACTCACCCGCTGGTGCACGAAGTGCTGCTCCAGGGGGAAGAACCGCCCGTTCACCGTGTGCTCGGAGTGGGTGTGGAAGTGGAACTGTAGCAGCCGGTAGACCTCGCCGTCGGCGGTGACCGTCGCCTCGCGGGAGAGGTTGAGACCCTGGACGGTCTCGTCCTCCTGCCGGACCGAGCAGCCGTCCGGCGCCACGTCCTTCGAGATGTACTTCAGGTCCAGCGACACGCGGCTCGGGTAGTCGATGACCAGTGGGGCGGCGTACGGGGCGGGCGCGACCTGCGACGTGACGATATCGATCGGGCTCTGGTGGGTGGCGGTCGTAGGCGGCTCGGGCTCGAGGGCGAGCGCGGAGCTGGCGAGGGCGGAGCCGCCGAGGCACGCGGCCCCGACGGCGGCACCGCCCAGTAGGAAGTGACGTCGTGAAGGCATGGCCTGGCACCTTTCGGGGGGATGGACCGCGCAGAGACTGGAATCTCAGAGCGCGGGGGACGTGGCCGGCGGGGCAGCTGGCCGGCCGATTGATCCGGGCACTGGATCAATCGACTACGCAGAAACCTATACCGGGTCCGGGCCGGGTGCAGTACCCCGTCGCCTCGGGGCCGGGGGCCGGCTGGACCCGCCTCCCCGCGCGGTCAGTACTTGATGTACGCGGTCAGCGCCAGGTGGTCGGAGTAGCGGACGTTGCCCGCGCTGTACTTGGTGATCGTCTCCACGTGCCCGAAGCCGCCCATCCCCTTGGCCAGCAGGAAGTCGATCCGCCGACCCCCCGCGGTCTGGGCGTCGTTGTCGAAATCGGAGGTATCCGGCAGCTCGGCGCAGGGCTGACCCCGGTTGTTGCGGGTGCAGTTCTCATCGACCAGGTCCTGGTAGCCGAGGGACTTGCCCTGCTTCCACCAGCTGCCCTCGTCTCCGGCTCCCACCGTGGCGTTGGCGTCGCCCCCCAGGATCTGCAGCGTCGCGCGGGGGCTGACCACGGCGAGCTCGTTCAGCTCGGCGTTGGCCTCGGCCACGTTGACGTTCGCGCACTCCGGGCCCTTCCAGGGCGCGCCGCCGGTCGGCCAGTGGAACGAGCCGACCACGACCCGGCGGTTGCCCGCCGTCTTGTCGATCAGCCGGGCCGCCACCATCGCGGTCCGGTCGGGGGTGGCGACCACGCCGTTGTCCTGCC
>CAXTVE010000217.1:0-1674 GCA_964247485.1 uncultured Propionibacteriaceae bacterium | reverse complement strand
GGCGGGCCCGCGCCCCCCCCCCCCCCCCCCCCCCCGGGGGTGCCCGCCGTTCTTGGCCCCCCCCCGCCCCCCCCCACGCGGGGCCCGGTCCGGGGTGGCGACCACGCCGTTGTCCTGCCGGAAGCTGACCAGGTTCTTGCACGACCCGGACTGCTTGCCCGCGGCGCGCCAGCGGTTGACCCGCTCGGCCTTCTCGCCGAACCGGGCCACCCGCCAGACCACGGCGTTCGTCTGCTGGTTCTTGATCAGCTTCTTGCACTGGTTGGGATCCTTGTCGTAGCCCATCGACCCCGGTTGCTCCAGCGCGATCTCGCCCTCGTAGCGTTCCCCGAACGTGGCCTGCAGCTGGTCCAGCAGCCGGTCGAGCTGCGCCTGGTTGCGCACCTGCTGGACGGTGAACACGTCCGGGATCCGCGGCAGCTTGTTCTCGATGTAGTCCAACAGCGACAGCAGGTGCTTGTTGTTGCAGGTCAGGCCGAGGCTGTCGTAGGCCGGGTCGGCCATCCAGTTCTCGATGTTGTCGTTGAACACGACCACGTAGTCGGGCAGGTCGTTGGGCTCCGCCGCCCGGGCGGGCACCGGGCCGGCCGCCAACAGGGCCCCGACCGACACGGCGACCAGCGCTGCGCGCAGCACGCGCCGGCCGGCATTCCTGAATCCCCGAACCATGGGCTGACTGTAGGCCCCGGACGTCCGGGTTGACCATCCTGCGTGACAGATCGGCTCAGGGGTGTCATCAGCACCACGGCGCCGTCGGCGGGGGTCGAGACCAACTACTGAGAAGGGGTGCCGACCCGGGCCAGGATCGCCTCGGCGACCGCCGCCGGCTCGGTCTCCGGCAGCCAGTGCCCCGCGTCGAGGTCGACGAACGCGTACGGCCCGTCGACGTAGTGCTCGGTCCGCTCGGCGGCGAACCGGCCGAGGGCGAAGTCGTGCCGGCCCCAGACGTAGGTGGTCGGCACCGTGATCCGGCCGACGGGCTCGCGGATCGAGAACGGCATCCCCCGGTACCAGTTGAGGGCACCGGTCAGGGCGCCGGGCTCGGCCATCCCGGCGACGTACGCCTGCACGTGATCCTCGGGCAGGCGGCTGTCCCGCAGGGTCCTGGTCAGCGTCCGCCGGGCCAGCACCTCCGGCAGCACCGGCAGCTGGAACAGGGCCATGTACCACGACTTGAGCCCCTGGTTGCTGCCCCGGAAGGCGTCGATCATCGCGGCCGGGTGGGGCGTGGACAGCACCGTCACCGAGGCCGTCCGCTCGGGGTGCCGACCGGCCATGCCCCAGGCCGGCGCGCCGCCCCAGTCATGGCCGACGATGTGCGCTCGTTCGATCCCGGCGGCGTCCAGCAGCGCGACCACGTCGGCGGTCGTCTCCGCCGTCGTGTACGCGCGACGCGGCCGGGGCCGGCTGGTCGCGGTGTACCCGCGCATGGTGGGGACCAGCGTCCGCAGGCCGGCCTGGTTCAGCCGGCCGGCGACGTCATGCCAGCTCGACGGCTGCTGCGGGAACCCGTGCAGCAGGACGACCACCGCGCCGTCCGCCGGGCCGTCGTCCCGTACGTCGAAGCGCAGCGCCGAGCGCAGGTAATGGTCCATGCCGATCAGTATGGTCCGCGCTCAGCGCTGGCTGGCGCGATGCTGGGCGGCCAGGGCCCGGTAGTGCTCCGCGTTGGCG
>CAXTVE010000216.1:0-5833 GCA_964247485.1 uncultured Propionibacteriaceae bacterium | reverse complement strand
GATGGGCGGCCGCGGTCTGCAGGACCCGGCGTAGCGAGCTTGGTCGGAGGGCGGGCAGATCGCCCACGCAGGCCAGCACCGTGGCCATGCCGTCGGCGCCCAGCCGCTCCGCCCCGTCCGCCAGCGCGGCGTTGATGCCGGGCGGCGCCGGTGCGGCGACCACTGCGGCCGTCACCCCCGCCCGGGCCAGCCGGGAGGCCAGGCCCGGCTGCCCGCTGACCACCAGCACCCGGGGCACGGCGGCGGTCAGGGCCCGGAGGGTGTCCAGCGCCATCGTCTCGGCCAGCCGCCGGCGCAGGGGCGCCGGCAGGTCGAGCCGCGACTTGGCGTGCTCGCTCGGTTTCAGCGCGACCACCGCGGCGGCCGGCGGGTCCAGCGCGAGCGTCGTCATCAGCCCCCGATGGTGCCACGATTCCCCTAGGGTGATGCCCGGCCGGCGTACGCCGGACCGCGACGACGGCGGCGCAACAACCGGGAGGTGTCAATGACCGACCGGCCACCACCCCGGTCCCCGGCGGGCCGCTCGCTGGCGCAGGTCAACCGCGAGCCCGGGCGGGGCGTCATCTTCGCCGTGGTGACGCTGCTGAACCTGGTGCTGCGACCGCTGACCCACCGCGACTGGCGGGACCAGGACAAGATCCCGCAGACCGGCGGCGTGATCCTGGTGGCCAACCACATCTCCAATGCCGACCCCTTGGCGCTCGGCCAGTTCGTCGCCTTCTCGGGGCGCTGGCCCCGCTTCCTGGCCAAGGCGTCGCTGTTCCGGGTGCCGGTGGTCGGAGCGGTCCTCCGGGCCTGCGGTCAGATCCCCGTGGAGCGTCAGTCGGCGCAGTCCGCCGACGCGCTCACCGCCGCCGTCGCGGCCGTGGAGCAGGGCCGTGCGGTGGTCGTCTATCCCGAGGGCACCATCACCGGCGACCCCGACCTGTGGCCGATGGCCGGCAAGACCGGGGCCGCCCGGATCGCCCTGCGCACCGGCTGCCCGGTGGTGCCGGTCGGCCAGTGGGGCGCGCAGGAGCTGATGTACGGCCGGGAGATCCGGTTCCCGAAGCTGTTCCCCCGCAAGACGCTGCGACTGCTGGTCGGGAATTCGGTACCGCTGGACGACCTGCGGGCGCGGCCGGTGGACGCAGCCACCCTCCAGGAGGCGACGGATCGCATCCTGGATGCGCTCACCGCGCTGGTCGCCGAGCTGCGGCAGCAGCCCCCTCCCCCGCAGCGCTTCGTGCCGCCCCGTTCGGAGAGCCCGAGGCGGACCACGTGAGCCTGCCGGCGCGTACGCCCCGTCGGGTCGCCGTGATGGGCTCGGGATCCTGGGGCACCGCCTTCGCCCTGGTGCTCGCCGACGCCGGCAACGAGGTCACCCTGTGGGCCCGTCGGCCCGAGCTGGCCGCGGGCATCAACGCCGAGCACCGCAACCGCGACTACTTCCCGACCGTCGAGCTGCCCGCGGGCCTGCGGGCGGTGAGCGACCCGGCCGCGGCGATGGACGGGGCCGACGTCGTGGTGCTGGCCGTGCCCTCGCAGTCGCTGCGGGGCAACCTCGCCGGCTGGGCGCTGCCGGCCCAGGCCATGGTGGTCAGCCTGGCCAAGGGCATCGAGCTCGGCACCGGGCTGCGGATGAGCCAGGTGGTGGCCGAGGCCGGGCGGGTCGACGCCGAGCGGATCGCCGTCGTCACCGGACCTAACCTGGCCCGGGAGATCGCCGAGCGGCAGCCGTCGGCGAGCGTGGTGGCCAGCGTGTCGCCGGGCACCGCCGAGGCGCTGCAGCAGACCTGTCACACGCAGACGTTCCGCGCCTACACCAACACCGACGTGGTCGGCTGCGAGCTGGGCGGCGCGACGAAGAACGTGATCGCACTGGCCGTCGGCATAGCCCTCGGGCTGGGGTTCGGAGCCAACGCGACCGCCTCGGTGATCACCCGCGGGCTCGCCGAGATCGCCCGGCTGGGCGCGGCGCTGGGCGCCGACCCGTACACCTTCTCCGGGCTCGCCGGGCTGGGTGATCTGGTGGCCACCTGTTCCTCGCCGCTGTCCCGGAACCGGACGTTCGGCGAGGAGCTGGGGCAGGGGCGTACCGTCGCCGAGCTCACCGCCGGCACCCGCCAGGTCGCGGAGGGGGTCCTCTCCTGCGCGTCCATCCAGGCCCTGGCCGCGACGCACGGGGTCGAGATGCCGATCGTGGAGCATGTGGCGGCGGTGATCGCGGGGGAGCTGACGCCGGCCGAGATGATCACCGCGCTGATGTCCCGGTCCGCCAAGCCCGAGCGCTATTAGTCCTTAACGGGGGTTCAAGGGGGTCGTCCCCCTTGCTCCATTGGTCTTTAGCGGGGGTTCAAGGGGGTCGTCCCCCTTGCTCAACCCTGAACCACCTGGTCGAGCGAGCGGGCCAGGTCGGCCCACAGGTCCTCGACGTGCTCGATGCCGACCGACATCCGGACCAGTCCTTCGGGTACCGACGTCAGCTCACCCGGCCAGCGTCGGCGACGCTCCAGCGTCGACTCGACCCCGCCCAGGCTGGTCGCGAAGACCCAGAGCCCACAGCCGTCCACCAGGGCGTCGGCGGTCGCGGCGTCGGCCAGCTCGACGGAGATCAGCGAGCCGAAGCCGGCCAGCGTCCGCCGGGCCCGCTCGTGGCCCGGGTCGTCCGGCAGTCCCGGATAGCGGACCCGCCGTACGCCCGGGTGCCCGGCCAGCCGCTCGGCGAGCACCCGGGCGTTCTGCTCGGCCCGCTGCTGCCGGACCGGCAGGGTCCGCAGCCCCCGCAGTGCGAGGTAGGCCTCCATCGGTCCGGGTACGGCCCCGAAGGAGTGCCGCACCTCGACCAGGGTGGCCAGCGTCTCGGTGTCCTCGGGTCGGGTGACCACCGCGCCGAGCAGCACGTCCGAGTGCCCGGCCAGCATCTTGGTTACGGAGTGCACCACGAGATCGATGCCGTGCTCGAGCGGCCGCTGCAGCATGGGAGTGGCGAAGGTGTTGTCCACCACGGTCCGGACCCGGCCGGCCAGGGCCGCCCCGATGGCCGGCAGGTCGGCGATCTCGAGGGCGGGGTTGGTCGGTGATTCCAGCCACACCAGGTCGGCGCCGTCAGCTGCCGTGAGCACCGCGTCGGTGTCCACGACGTCAACCCGCCGGACCGCCCAGTCGTAGCGGGCGGCCCGGTCCTCGACTGCGGCGGCTATCCCGAGGTAGCAGGTGGTCGGCAACACCACCACCCCGCCGGGATCGACCAGCTCGAGCACGGCCTGGCACGCCGCCATCCCGGAGGCGAAGGTCAGGGCCGGGCCACCCTCCAGGGCGCCCACCGCCTCCTCGAGCGCGGTCCAGGTCGGGTTGCCGTCCCGTCCGTAGCCGAGGGTCGCGTCGAGATCGGGACCACCGGCGTAGGTCGAGGCGAAGTGCACGGCGGGGTTGAGGGCTGCGCCGGGGACCGGTCGAGGCCGCCCCGTCGTGACCGCGAGAGTCTCGGGGTGGACGTACGCGGGGGCCGGATCGGCGGGCTGGACCATGGGCCCAGTCTTCCGCGATGTGGACTCAGCAGCCGAACTGGGCTATAGGGTCGGGCATCGTGACTGCCCCTCCGGCCACCGTCCCCACCGACGCGCCCACCCGTACGCGGGTCGCCGTCGTGTTCGGCGGGGCCAGCAGTGAGCACCAGGTCTCCTGCCTGACCGCGGCCGGCGTGGTCGGCGCGCTCGACCCGGACCACTTCGACGTGGTCGGGATCGGCATCACCCGGACGGGCCGCTGGGTGTCGGTGGATGCCGCGGCGATCGCGGCCCTGAGCATCGACGACGGCCGGCTGCCGGAGCTGAGCGAGAACGCGGCGGACGCCGTGCTGCTGCGGGCCTCCGCGGGGTCGGAGCTGGCGGTCCGGCAGCGTTCGGCCCTGCAGCACGTGGGCCCGATCGATGTCGCCATCTCGCTGCTGCACGGGCCCTTCGGCGAGGACGGCACCATCCAGGGGCTGTTCGAGATGATGGGCACCCGTTACGTCGGCGCGGGCGTGCTGGCCAGCGCGGTCGGCATGGACAAGCAGTTCATGAAGCTGGTGCTGTCGGCCAGCGGGCTGCCGGTCGGCCCCTTCGTGACCGTCACCCCGGCGGACTGGGCCCGGGACCCGGCGGGCAGCCTGGCGGCCGTCGGCACGCTGTCCTACCCGCTGTTCGTCAAGCCGGCCCGCGGCGGCTCCAGCCTGGGCATCAGCCGGGTGGACGACGAGGCCGGATTGGCGGCGGCGATCGAGGTGGCCCAGCGGCACGACCCGAAGATCATCGTCGAGCAGGGCTTCGTCGGCGCCCGCGAGCTCGAGTGCGGGGTGCTCGCGGACCTGGACGGCGGCCGTCCCCGAGCCAGCGCCGTGGCCGAGATCCGGGTGGCGCGGGGCGACGGCTTCTACGACTTCGAGGCCAAGTACCTGCCGGACGAGCAGGTCGGCCTGGACGTGCCCGCCGACGTCGACCCCGAGACCGCGGAGGCCGTCCGGGAGCTGGCCGTCCGCACGTTCGAGGCGATCGGCTGCGAGGGCCTGGCCCGGGTCGACATGTTCTGCACCGCGGACGGGTCACTGGTGGTCAACGAGATCAACACCATGCCGGGGTTCACCCAGCACTCGATGTTCCCGCGGATGTGGGCCGCCAGCGGCGTGCCCTACCCCGAGCTGGTCGAGCGCCTGATCCGCCTGGCCCAGCAACGACCGCTCGGCCTGCGGTAACACCCCCAGCCGTATCGTCGCGAGCGTCGGAAGATCGCGCGCCGGGGAGTGCAGGAGGAGCGTCCAGAACACGCTTTTCGTTCCGGACGCCCGACGAACGACCCGGATCAGAGCGCGGTCGCGCGAGCGACAAGACCAAATTCAGATGTGCACGACGGGGCAGGTCACGGTGCGGGTGATGCCGGGGACGGCCTGCACGCGGGCGACCACCAGCTGGCCGAGCTCGTCGACGCTGGAGGCCTCGGCCCGCACGATCACGTCGTAGGGGCCGGTCACGTCCTCGGCCAGGGTGACCCCGGAGATCCCGCCGATGGCGGTCGCGACCTCCGCGGCCTTGCCGACGTTCGTCTGGACCAGGATGTAGGCCTGAACGACCATCGAGAAACCTCCATTGGTTGCTAGTCGGGACTCAGGCGCGTCGCCAGCAGGTCGGGGGCGGACCGCGTACGCTCGCCGGATGTGCGTCACGCTACACCGCGCACCCGCGGCGACGACACGCCAGCGACATGCCCGCTCATAACGGATCCGAGACGCTCGGCGGGTACGGCGAGTTCGCCCTGATCCGGCAGATCACCGCCGGTCTGCCGCCCGCCGCCCACGTGCTGGTCGGCCCCGGCGACGACGCCGCCGTGCTGGCCCTGGAACCTCCGGTGGTGACCTCGGTCGACGTGCTGGTCGAGGGGGTGCACTTCCGCCGCGACTGGTCCCCGGCCCGCGACGTCGGGCGCAAGGCGGTCGCGGTCAACGTCTCCGACATCGAGGCGATGGGGGCCCGGACCCGGGCCCGGGTGGTCGGCTTCTCGGCTCCGCCCGACCTCGAGGTCAGCTGGGCGCTGGAGTTCGCCGCCGGTCTGACCGCGGAGGCCGAGGCGGCCGGCGCGAGCCTGGTCGGCGGCGATGTCACCCGGGCTCGCGACATCACCGTTTCGGTCACGGTGCTCGGCACCCTCGACGGCCGGCCGCCGGTGCTCCGGTCGGGTGCCCGGGCCGGCGACGTGGTGGCCGTACGCGGGCGGCTGGGCTGGGCGGCGGCCGGGCTGGTCGTGCTCGGCCGTGGGTTCCGCTCGCCGCGGGTGGTGGTCGAGGCGCACCGCGTCCCCCAGGTCGGCTACGGCAGCG
>CAXTVE010000215.1:0-5908 GCA_964247485.1 uncultured Propionibacteriaceae bacterium | reverse complement strand
TGGCGGCGGCGCCCATGGCGCAGCGCCGGTCGGCGGTCATGCCGGGGGCGGGGGGCCTGGTGGCGGCACCCAGGGGAGGTAGACCGGTGGCGGCGCGGCGGGCTGCGGCACCGGCACGCAGTCGAACCGCATCGCGAGGTCGAGGCTCTCCCGCCGCATCCGCAGGTCGAGGTAGACCAGGGTCTGCACCGCAGCCGCGTACGCGAGCAGGGCCGACATGGCCACCAGGACCGAGAAGCCGGCCACGCCGGCGACCGTCCAGCCGTTGTCGAGCACGGTGAAGACGTCGAGGCCGAGCGCAGTCGCGTACAGAGCGATCATGATCGTGACCCCGAAGGCGACCAGCGTGATGACGCCGAGGCAGATCAGCAGCAGTCCGCCGTAGATCAGGCCGATCCGGACGATGTTCGGCCTCCCGACCAGCCGCACCGACCGCTCGAACGCGGTCAGCGGGTTCGTCGGCTTCGCCGGACGGCCGATCCAGCCGGGAGAGTTCTTGCTCTCGGTGGCCAGGGCGGGCACGGTGAGGGACAGGTAGCCGTACGCCACCACGAAGACCGCGTAGGTCAGCACGCTGACCGCGACCAACAGGGCGAGCGCCACGTTCTCGTCCTCGACGCCGGCGACCACGACGCCGATGGTGACGGCGTAGTAGAGGATGCCCAGCACGGTCTGCACCAGGCTGACGGCCAGCCACTGCAGCAGCGACAGGCCCAGCACCGGCCAGAACATCGGCAGCGACGCCTTCCAGGTGGCTCTGGTCGTGGCCGGGGCGAAGCCCTCGCCGAGCACGGTCTGCAGACTGACCCGGGACAGGATCGCCGTCAGCCAGACCAGGAACTGCTGCAGCAGCAGTGCCCCGAGGAGGGCAACCAGCACGGTCAGCACGATCTGCGCTGTGCGGGCGGTCGTGTTGCCCAGCAGCACCCAGAGGCCGATGCCGGCCAGCGCGTACGCGGCCGTGCCGCCGGCCACCACCAGCGGTAGCCCGAGCATCAGCCGGACGTTGCGGCGGACGATCAGGAACGCGCCGTCCAGGATCTCACCGATGGTCAGCGGACGGAGCGGGATCAGGGCCGTCCGGGCCGCGTCCAGCACCGGCGGCCGCCGGCGGCGGGCCGGGGCGAGCAGGGGGGCGGACACCGCAGCAGTGTGTCACGCTGCGCGGGCCGAGCGACCGGTCGCGCGGCGCGGAGCGGAGGATCGACGAGCGGAACGCGCTTTCTGGTTTCGTGAGGAGCGACGGCGTCCGTGTCAGGGGCGCGACAGCGAGGTCTGCGCTGTACGGAGGGCCGGTCGCTCGGTCCGCGCGCCGATACGTCAAGCCACGGCCGAGAAACGCATAGGATTGCCTGCGCAGGAGGCGGGGCCAGGCAGCGAAGGGAATCAGGTGACGGAAACGGCCAAAGCCGGGGGCGTACGGAGCCGGGTGCTGGTGGTCGACGACGACGCCGCCCTGGCCGAGATGCTCTCGATCGTGCTGCGCAACGAGGGCTTCGACCCGGTGTGGTGCGCACACGGCGACAAGGCTCTCGGCGCGTTCAAGGACGCCAAGCCGGATCTGGTGCTGCTGGACCTGATGCTGCCGGGGCGCGACGGCGTCGACGTCTGCCGCGACATCCGGGCCGAGTCCGGGGTGCCGATCGTGATGCTGACGGCCAAGACCGACACCATCGACGTCGTCGAGGGCCTGGAGGCCGGGGCGGACGACTACGTGGCCAAGCCGTTCAAGGCCAAGGAGTTGGTGGCCCGGATCAAGACCCGGCTGCGGAACCGCGCCGCGGCGGACGAGACCGACACCGAGACGCTGCGGATCGGCGACCTGGCGATCAGCGTGGACGGCCACTCGGTCAAGCGCAACGGCACCCCGATCCAGCTGACCCCGCTGGAGTTCGACCTGCTGCTCGCGCTCGCCCGGCGGCCCTGGCAGGTGTTCAGCCGGGAGGTGCTGCTGGAGCAGGTCTGGGGCTACCGGCACGCCGCCGACACCCGGCTGGTCAACGTGCACGTGCAGCGCCTGCGGTCCAAGATCGAGCGGGACCCGGAGCACCCGGAGATCGTGGTCACCGTCCGTGGGATCGGCTACAAGGCCGGCGAGCCGCAGCCGGTATGAACCCGGCAGGTGAGCAGTGGTCCGTCCGCGCTGGCTGAAGTTCCCGCTCCTGTGGTGGTGGCGTTCGCTGCCGCTGCGGGTGGTGCTGACGGTCTTCGTGGCCTCGGTGGTCGTGCAGGTCCTCGGTGGCTTCCTGCTGATGCAGCAGGCCACCGTCGGTGTGGTCGACGCCAAGAGCGAGAACGCCGCGGGTGAGGCCCGGCGCGTGGTCAACGCGGCCCAGCAGCAGCTCGAGGGCGTCGCGCAGACCGGCGGGGTCAACCCGGACAAGGTGCTGTCCGACCTGGCCGCAGGCTTCGCCGACCGTGGCGGCGGCTCGGAACAGTACGAGGTGATCATCCTGGCCCGCGGTCGGACGATCACCGCCGGCCAGGTGTCCCGGACCAGCATCCCGCCCGACCTCGTCGCGGCGGTCGAGCGAGGCAGCGAACTGCTGATCACCCGGACCCGGGTCGACTACACCGACGACACCCCGTCGGCGCCGGGCCTGGCGGCCGGGTCGACGCTGAACCTGCCGGGCACAGACCGCTACCAGATGTACCTGATCTTCCCGCTCACCCAAGAGGTCAAGACCCTCGACCTGCTGCGCTACGCAGTGATCTCCACCGGGATCATCCTCGTCATCCTGCTGACCTTCATCGCCGCGCTGGTCAGCCGCCAGGTGGTCACCCCGGTGCGGGCGGCCGCCCGCACGGCGGAGAGCATCGCCTCGGGCAACCTGGCGGACCGGATGCCCATCCGCGGCCAGGACGACCTGGCGAAGCTGGCGAAGTCGATGAACTACATGGCCTCGGAGCTGGAGAAGCAGATCACCACGCTGGAGGAGCTGTCGGCGGTGCAGCAGCAATTCGTCTCCGACGTGTCCCACGAGCTGCGGACGCCGCTAACCACGGTGCGGATGGCGGCCGAGGTGCTCTACGAGGCCCGCGAGGACTTCGACCCCGTCTCGGCCCGGTCGGCCGAGCTGATGCAGACCGAGCTGGACCGCTTCGAGGCTCTGCTGACCGACCTGCTGGAGATCTCCCGCTTCGACGCCGGCGCGGCGGTGCTGAGCGCCGACGTGGTGGACCTGCGTGACGTCGTGGCCTCGGTGGTCGACGCCCACGCCCTGCTGGCCCGCAGCCACGGCGTGACGGTCACCGTGCACGGCAGTGTCGAGGCCAAGGCGGAGGTCGACGCCCGTCGGATCGAGCGCATCCTGCGCAACCTGTTGGTCAACGCCATCGAGCACAGCGAGGGCCGGCCGATCGAGATCCTCATCGCGAGCGACCAGCTGGCGGTGGCGGTGGCCGTCCGCGACCACGGGGTGGGCTTCGAGGCCAGCCAGGCCAAGCAGGTGTTCCACCGCTTCTGGCGGGCCGATCCGGCCCGCGCCCGGATGGTCGGGGGCAGCGGACTCGGCCTGGCCATCGCCATGGAGGACGCCAACCTGCACGGGGGCTGGCTGACCGCCTGGGGCCGGCCGGGGCTGGGTGCGCAGTTCCGGCTCACCCTGGCCCGGCGGCTGGGCATGGTGCTGCGGACGTCCCCGCTGCCCCTGGTGCCGCGCGATCTGGTGGCTGCCGGTACCGCGGCACCCGAGACCGGTCCTGCGCCGGCCGCGCTCATCGAGCACGACGACGACCCAGACGACGAAAGCGACGAGGGCGACGAGGGCGACGACGAGATCGCCCGGAGCTCGGAGCCGGCGGACAGCGCCGTGGCGCCGCGGTGACTCCCGCCCGCGTACGTGCGGTCCTGCTCGCCGTCCTGCTCGGGGTGGCCACTCTGACCGGCTGCATCTCGATCCCGACCGCGGGGCCGATCAAGCCCGTACCGGGCGACGCGGAGGTCTGCCAGGGCTGCGTCAACGTGGAGGTGGCGCCGCCAGCGCCCGGCGCGGACCCGCAGCAGATCGTTGAGGGCTACCTGCGGGCCAACTCCAACTACCAGCCCAACTACGCCACCGCCCGGCAGTTCCTGACGGCCCAGGCGGCGGACAGCTGGCGGCCGGAGGCGGGGGCCCGAATCTACCGGTCCAGAACTCAGCAGGACTCGCAGAACTCGGTCCGGCTCGAGTTCGAGCTGACCGGCGTGCTCGCCGCCGACCGGACCTACTCGGCCTCGGACGAGAAGCCGAAGGAGGACTTCGGGCTGGTCAAGGAGAACGGCGAGTGGCGGATCGGCCAGCCGCCGGAGGGGCTGCTGGTGGAGCAGTACGCCTTCGAGGGGTCCTACGCCGGCTACTCCCGCTACTTCTTCGGCAACGGCCTCGCCCTCGTGCCGGAGCCCATCTACCTGCCGAGGCTGCGCAGCTCAGGCAACGTGGCCGCGGCGCTGATGACCGCGCTGCTCAAGGGCCCGTCGGACTGGCTGAAGCCGGTCGCGGCCTCGGCCATTCCCGAGGGGACCTCGCTCGTCGGCGAGTCGGTGACCATCAACAACGAGATCGCCGAGGTTGCCCTGAGCGAGGACGTGCTCACGCTCGACCCCCCGGCCCGGTCGCAGCTGGGGGCGCAGGTCGCCTACACGCTGCAGCAGGTCTCCGGGGTCCGGGGCGTGCTGATCACGGTCAACCAGCAGAAGTTCCGGATTCCCGAGGCCGACCCCAGCACAGCGGTATTCGCGACCAACGCGTTCTCGGAGTCGATCAAGCCCGAGCCGTTGGTCAGCGATGAGAGCTACGCCCTCAGCGGCGGACAGGTCCACGCGGTGCGGACGCCGGACGAGGTGCCCAGCCTCCAGCTGATCCAAGGTCCGCTCGGCGCGAAGGGGGCGGGGGTCGACTCGCTGGCCGTGGCGGTGGACGGTACCGAGGTCGCCGCGGTGACCGACGAGCGGACCACGTTGCGCCGGGCGGCGATCGGCACCGGTGACGTGACGACGCTCGCAAGCGGCCTACAGAACATGCTGCGGCCACAGTTCACCCGCTACGGGGAGTTGTGGACCGTCGCCCGTGTGCCCCGTGAGCAGGGGCTGCAGCGGCTTCTCATGTTCGACGGGGAGCGGCGGGTGCAGGTCAACGCCATGGCGCTCAACGGTCGCCGCATCACCGCTTTCCGAATCTCGCCGGACGGCGTGCGGATCGCACTGGTCTGGCGCACGGACACCGACTACCAGCTCGGGATCGCCCGGATCGTCCGCGGCGGGCAGCTCAACGTGGACGATCTGCGGTTGGTCGATGTCCAGCAGCAGGACTCGACCCCGATCACCCGGATCGCCGACGTGGCCTGGCTTGACGCCGACGAGCTGATGCTGCTGGGGGCAGCCGGCGAGGAGAGCCCCTTCGTCCCCGTCCGGGTGATGTCGGACGCCTCGGAGATCGTTGTCGAGAGGGTGGATCCCGAGTGGGGCGTCCAACAGCTCACGGTGCTGCCCCGGAAGCAGCAGGTCGTGTTGGTCGGCACGGGAGGCCGGTCGTGGCGCAACGACGGCAGTCAATGGCTGCCGTACGTGGCTGGTGTCCAGGCCGTCGCCTACGCCGGTTGACCGGCGTTGTCCACAGATCGTCGCCGCAACGTCCCGTCCGGGGCGGGGGCGGCCCAGACTTCTCGCTGTGACCGCCTCCCCGCCCGCCCGGCGCTGGCTGGCCGCCGCGGGCGACCTGCTGCTCGGTGCTCGCTGCCACGGGTGCGACGGGGCCTGGTGGGGGGTCTGTCCCGACTGCCGGGCGGAGCTGGCGGAACGCCAACCCCGGCTCACCTGTCCTGACCCCTGCCCGCCGGGGTTCCCGCGCACGGTCGCGACGTCGGCGTACGACGGCCTGATGCGTGGTCTGGTGAACGCCCACAAGGAACGCCAGGCCCTCGGTCTGAC
>CAXTVE010000214.1:0-5919 GCA_964247485.1 uncultured Propionibacteriaceae bacterium | reverse complement strand
CAGCCACTGATCGGCCGGTTCGGGCGCCGGGGCCCGCGGGCCGTCGGCTGCACCGTCGGGGCGCTGACGCTGGGCGGGCTGCCCCTGCTGAACGCGCCCGCGGCGGTGGTCGCCGCGATGGCTGTGGTGGGTCTGGTCCTGGGCATCGGCCAGCCGCTGACGATGGCCTGGGTGTCGCGGGTGGTGCCGGTCCGTCTCCGGCCGGTCGCGCTGGCCGTCCGGCTGACGGGCAACCGCCTCGGGCAGCTGGCCGTCCCGGTCGGCGTCGGCGCCGTGGCGGCCTTCGCGGGCACCGCCGCGATCTTCGTCGCCCTCGGGGTCCTCCTCCTGTTCACCACCGGCCTGGTGGCGACCTCGCGCATCGACGCACCAGACCCGTCGGATCCGACCTGACCCGGGTAGCACCCGGGGGGTACCGGATGGTCCGGGCGGGCCAGCGCGGGCACCCTGGGATCGTGCGCACCCTGCTCAACGTCATCTGGTTCGTCTTCAGCGGCCTGTGGCTCTGGCTCGCCTACATGCTCGCCGGCGTCATCTGCTGCGTGCTGATCGTGACCATCCCCTGGGGCATCGCCTCGTTCCGGATGGCGACCTACGCGGCGTGGCCGTTCGGCCGCGAGCTGGTGGACCGGCCCAGTGCCGGCGTCCTCACCTTCCTCGGCAACGTGGTCTGGGTGGTCGTGGCCGGCTGGTGGCTGGCCCTGACCCATGTCGCGACCGGCCTGGCGCTCTGCGTGACGGTCATCGGCATCCCGATGGGCATCGCGAACTTCAAGCTGATCCCGGTCAGCCTGATGCCGCTGGGCAAGCAGATCGTCGTCAAGCCCTAGTGCGGGACACTGGGGGGATGAAGATCACCTACGACACCGTCACCGACTCGATCAGCTGCCCCGACCTGAGCCCGGAGCAGACGGCTGACCTGCAGCGGCAGCTGTCCGGCGCGCTGATCCGCAACGAGCCGGTGCAGCAGGTCGCCGCCAAGATCATGGCCGCGGTGCGGGCGGCGACCGGGGACTGAGTCCCGGACTCAGCGCACCTTCTCGAAGGCGGCGATCGCCCGGTCGAGATCGCCGCGGGAGTGGGCGGCGGACATCTGGGTGCGGATGCGGGCCTTGCCCCTCGGCACCACCGGGTAGGAGAAGGCGCGGACGTAGACGCCCTCGTCCAGCAGGCGGTCGGCCATCGCCCCGGCCGCGGCGGCGTCGCCGATCATCACCGGGACGATGGGGTGGTCGCTCTCCGGAATGTCGAACCCCCGCGACGTCATCTCGGCCCGGAAGTGGGCCGTGTTGTCCCGCAGCCGCTGCAGCAGCTCGCCGGAGGTCTCCAGCAGGTCCAGCGTGGCCAGGCCCGCGGCGACGATGGACGGGGCGACCGAGTTGGAGAACAGGTAGGGCCGGGACCGCTGCCGCAGCATCTCCACGATCTCCCCGTGCGCCGCGGTGTAGCCCCCGCTCGCCCCGCCCAACGCCTTGCCCAGCGTCCCGGTCACGATGTCCACCCGGTCAGCCACGCCGAACAGCTCCGGCGTGCCCGCCCCGGTCTCGCCCATGAACCCGACCGCGTGCGAGTCGTCGACCATCACCAGCGCGTCGTGACGCTCGGCCAGCGCCACGATCTCGTCCAGCGGCGCGACGTAGCCGTCCATCGAGAACACCCCGTCGGTGGCGATCAGCCGGTGCCGCGCATCCTTGGCCTCGATCAGCTTCGCCTCCAGGTCGGCCATGTCCCGGTTGCGGTAGCGGTACCGCGCGGCCTTGCACAGGCGTACGCCGTCGATGATGCTCGCGTGGTTGAGCTCGTCGGAGATGACCGCGTCCGCCGGCCCGAGCAGGGTCTCGAACAGCCCGCCGTTGGCGTCGAAGCACGACCCGTAGAGGATCGCGTCGTCGGTGCCCAGGAACTCGGCCAGCCGCCGCTCCAGCTCGAGGTGGATCTCGCTGGTGCCGCAGATGAAGCGGACGGACGCCATGCCGAAGCCCCAGCGGTCCAGGGCGGACCGGGCGGCCTCGACCATGGCCGGGTGGTCGGCCAGCCCCAGGTAGTTGTTGGCACACAGATTGAGCACCGAGGCGTCTCCGACGCCGATCTCCGCGGACTGCGGCGTCCGCAGCACGGCCTCGGCCTTGTAGAGGCCGTCGGCCCTGAGCTGCAACAGGTCGGTGCGGAGCTGGTCCTGGAGGGCGGCGTACATGCCTTCATTGTCCCCAGGTGAGAATCACCTTGCCGCCGTGGCCGGATCGGGCGGCGGCGAAGGCGTCCTCGTACGCGGTGTACGGGAAGCGGTCGGTGATCACCCCGCTGATGTCGAGGCCGCTCTCCAGCAGGACCGACATGGCGTACCAGGTCTCGAACATCTCGCGGCCGTAGATGCCCTTGATGGTCAGCATGTTGAGCACCACGGTCGCCATGTCGAGGGTGATCTCGCCGGCGGGCAGCCCGAGCACCGCGATCCGGCCGCCGTGGGTCATCTGGGTGATCATCTCGGTCAGCGCGGCCGGGCTGCCGGACATCTCCAGCCCCACGTCGAACCCCTCGTGCATGTCGAGCTCGCGCTGGGCGTCCGCGAGGCGGTCGCGGCCCACCAGCACGGTCCGGCTCACCCCCAGCGACTCGGCCAGGGCGAGGCGCTGCGAGCTGAGGTCGGTGATGACCACGTGCCGGGCGCCGGCGTGCCGGCTGACCATCGCGGCCAGCAGGCCGATCGGCCCCGCCCCCGTGACCAGCACGTCCTCGCCCAGCATCGGGAAGGTCAGCGCGGTGTGCACCGCGTTGCCGAACGGGTCGAAGATCGCCGCCACGTCCCAGCCGATCGGGTGCTTGTGCACCCAGACGTTGGCCGCCGGCAGGGCGACGTACTCCGCGAACGCCCCGTCGACGTGGACGCCGATGCCGCGGGTGTTGATGCAGAGGTGTCGCCGGCCGGCCCGGCAGCTGCGGCACCGGCCGCACACCAGGTGCCCCTCCCCGCTGACCCTGTCGCCGATCTGGATGTCGGTCACGCTCGAGCCCACCTCGACCACCTCGCCGGCGAACTCGTGCCCGACCGTACGCGGGGCTGTCACCGTCCGCGCCGCCCACGGGTCCCAGTCGAGGATGTGCAGGTCCGTGCCGCAGATGCCGGTGGCCCGGACCCGGACCAGCACGTCGCCGGGCCCGACCGCGGGTTCGGGAATGTCGAGCAGCTGCAGCCCGGGAGCCGGGTCGCCCTTGACCAGCGCCTTCACGCCGCCACTGTGCCACGCCGCGACCGCGACGGGCGTCGGTCGATGGAGAGACACCCCCTCGTCGTCTTGTCGACTTCTCACCATCGTTCTGCAGCTGCGTTCGACGTCCGGCCGGCACGCTGAGGAGCGCGGGCGTGTCGCTCCCGCGCGGGCGGGTGAGCCGGTCGGACACTGGGACCGCACGTGCTCGAGAGCCCTGCCGGGTATGAGCCGGCAGGGCTTCTGCGTCCGCGCCGGACCCGGGGCGGACACTGGGTGTCGTGAGCGTGAGCGTGTTCGACCTGTTCAGCATCGGGATCGGCCCATCGAGCTCGCACACCGTGGGGCCGATGCGGGCTGCCGCCCGGTTCGCCCGGTCTCTGGCCGACGACGGGCTGCTCGAGCGGACGACCAGGGTCCGGTCGGAGCTGTTCGGGTCGCTCGGCGCCACGGGCCACGGGCACGGCAGCTACAACGCGGTGCTGTGGGGGCTCGAGGGCGAGGATCCAGAGACCGTCGACGTGGCGAAGGGGCCGATCCGGTCCGCCGAGATCGTGGAGTCCGGCCGCCTGCGGTTGAACGGCACCCACGGGATCGGCTTCGACAGCGATGCCGACCTGGTGCTGCACCGCCGGCGCCGGTTGCCGTTCCACCCCAACGGGATGACCTTCACCGCGTACGCCACCGATGAGCCCATCAGCGAGCGCACCTACTACTCGATCGGCGGCGGCTTCGTCCTCGATGACGACGGGTCGGGACAGCCCGAGCTCCGGGCCGACCCCACGCCCGTGCCGTACCCCTTCCGGACCGGGAACGAGCTGCTGCGGATCTGCACCGACCACGGCCTCTCGATCAGCGAGGTCGCGCTGGCCAACGAGTGCGCCCGCCGCCCCGAGGCCGAGGTCCGGGCGGGGCTGGCCAGGATCTGGGGCGTGATGTCCGAGTGCATCCGGCACGGCTGCGCGACCCCCGGCGTCCTCCCCGGCCGGCTCCGGGTCCGCCGGCGGGCCGCTGACCTGCAGGCCCAGCTCGGCTCCGCTCCGGGCCTCGGGCCCGGCGTCGACCCGCGGCGGGCGCGGGACGGGGTGACCCTGTGGGCGCTGGCGGTCAACGAGGAGAACGCGTCGGGCGGCCGGATCGTCACCGCCCCCACCAACGGCGCGGCCGGCATCATCCCGGCGGTGCTGCACTACGCGGTGACCTTCGTGCCCGGGACGGACGAGGACGCGATCGTGCGGTTCCTGCTGGTGGCCGGGGCGCTGGGGTCCATCTACCAGCAGACGGCATCGATCTCCGGGGCCGAGGTCGGCTGCCAGGGTGAGGTCGGGACGGCGTGCTCGATGGCCGCGGCGGCCCTGGCCGAGCTGTTCGGCGGCACGCCGGAGCAGGTGGAGAACGCGGCCGAGATCGGCATGGAGCACCACCTCGGGCTGACCTGCGACCCGGTGGGCGGGCTGGTCCAGATCCCCTGCATCGAGCGCAACGCCGTCGGCTCGGTCAAGGCGATCACCGCCGCCCGACTGGCCCTGCGCGGCGACGGCGACCACACCGTCAGCCTGGACAAGGTGATCCTCACGATGATGCAGACCGGCCGGGACATGAGCGTGAAGTACAAGGAGACCGCCCGCGGCGGTCTCGCGGTGAACATCGTCGAGTGCTGAGGGTCGGCTGCCGCAGCTCGCCGAAACCTATGCCGGCATAGGTTGCCGCTACCCAGCACAGGCTGCAACCTGTGCCGCGTACGCGAAACCTATGCCGGCATAGGTTCCCGTGACCGGCAGAATGACCGCTGTGCAGCGCACCGTCACCACCCACCTCGAGCTCGACCTCGCCGGGCCGGCCAAGCTGGTGCTGGCCGTCGCCGCGGCCCAGGGCACACCGCTGGCCCGGGAGTCGGTGGTGGTCACCGCGGCCGGCCGGCCGGCCACCCCCGATGAGCTGGTCGACGTGACCGGCAACCGGCTGCACGTGCTCGAGGCGCCCGCCGGGCCATTGACCCTCGACTACGAGGCGGTGATCGAGGGCCAGGCCGCGCCGGCACCGGTCGACGACTTCGACCTGATCACCTACGTCCGGCCCAGCCGCTACTGCGAGTCCGACACCCTCGGCCCGACCGCACTCAGCCAGTTCGGCGGGCTAGTCGACCAGGAGCTGCTGGCCGCGGTCAGCGAGTGGGTGGCCGCGCAGCTGACCTACGCCCCGGGCTCGAGCCTGCCGACCGACGGGGCGGTGCGTACGCTGCTGGGACGCCAGGGCGTCTGCCGCGACTTCGGCCACCTCTCCATCGCGCTGCTCCGCGCCCTCAACGTGCCCGCGCGGCTCGCCGCGGTCTTCGCTCCGGGGCTGAGCCCGATGGAGTACCACGCGGTCTGCGAGGCGTACATCTCCGGGGCCGGCTCGGCCGACGGCGCCTGGTACGTCGTGGACCCGACCCGGCTCGCCCCCCGGCAGAGCCTGGTGCGGGTGTCGACCGGCCGTGACGCCGCCGACACGGCCTTCCTGACCACCTTCGGCGGCGCGGTCACGCTCGGCCCCCTGGAGGTGACGGCGGTCGTCGACGACTTCGGCACCGACGACGGCAGCGAGCTGATCCAGCTCCGCTGACCGCCGCCGTCGCGACAACGCCCAGAACGTGAACGACTCCTCGCGAAACGTCGCTGACCTCTACGCTCCCGGCATGCACTCCCGCCTCCCCCGGCTCCTCGCCCCGCTC
>CAXTVE010000213.1:0-5975 GCA_964247485.1 uncultured Propionibacteriaceae bacterium | reverse complement strand
CGGGGCCGAAGAAGTTCGACGTCGACATCAACCAGGTCTCGATCAGCGACGAGCGCAAGAAGGCCGTGGACTTCTCCAGCGGCTACTACGACGTGGCCCAGACGGTCATCACGACCAAGGGTTCGAAGATCGACGGCGCGACCTCGATCGCGGCGCTCAAGGATGCCCGGCTGGGCGCGCAGATCGGCACCACGTCGTACGACACCATCGCGGAGCAGATCCAGACGTCGACCGATGCCAGGCCGTACGACACCAACGACCTCGCCGTGCAGGCGCTGCAGAACGGCCAGGTGGACGGCCTGGTCGTGGACCTGCCGACCGCGTTCTACATCACCGGCGCCCAGCTCGACGACGGCCTCATCGTCGGGCAGCTGCCGCCGGGCACCGGCGAGGTGGAGCAGTTCGGGCTGGTACTGAACCTGGACAGCCCGCTGACGACCTGTGTCAGCGCCGCGGTCGATGCGCTGAAGGCGGACGGGACCCTGGACCAGCTGGCCACCGAGTACCTCGCCGGCACCGACGGCGCGCCGGTCCTGTCCTGACGCGTACGCCGGGCTCGCGGTGAGTGGTTGGCAGCCGTCCGCGCTCGAACGGGAGCGGACGGCCTACCGCCGCCGCCAGTCCACCCGGTCCACGGTCATCGCGGCCGTCAGCTCGCTGGTGCTCGCCGTCGTCCTGTTCGGCGGGATCGCCAGCGCTCCCGGCTGGCCCCGGACCCGGGACACGTTCTTCAGCCTGCCCAAGGCGCTGGAGGCGCTGCCCTTCGTCGCCGCAGGGCTCTGGCTGAACATCCGGGTGATGCTGGTCTGCGGTGTGCTGATCGCGGTCTTTGGCCTGCTCATCGCGCTGCTGCGGACGCTGCGCGGGCCGGTGTTCTTCCCGCTGCGGGTCTTCGCCGCCGCGTACACCGACGTGTTCCGCGGGCTCCCACTGCTGCTGGTCATCTTTCTGCTCGGCTTCGGGGTGCCGGCGCTGCGGCTGCAGGGGCTGCCCACCAACCCGGTGGTCTACGGCGGCGCGGCCCTGGTCCTCACCTACACCGCGTACGTCGCCGAGGTCTTCCGGGCCGGCATCGAGTCGATCCACCCCTCGCAGCGCGCGGCGGCGCGCTCGCTCGGGCTGACGTACGCGCAGTCGTTGCGCTTCGTCGTGCTGCCGCAGGCCGGCCGCCGGGTCGTGCCGCCGCTGCTGAACGACCTGATCAGCCTGCAGAAGGACTCCGGGCTGATCGCCATCCTCGGCGTGGTCGACGCCATCCGAGCGGCCCAGCTGCAGACCGCCCGCGACTTCAACTTCACCCCGTACGTCGTGGCCGGGATCCTGTTCGTCGCCCTGACCATCCCGCTGGCCCGGTTCACCGACTGGGTGGCCCGCCGCCAAGGCTGGTACGGGGCGATCGGGGCCACAGCGCTGTGAGCCTCCTGGAGGCGCACGGGGTGCGCAAGTCCTTCGGACCGCGGCTCGTCCTCGACGGCCTCGACCTCGAGGTCGACCGCGGCCAGTGCGTGGTGCTGATCGGCGGGTCGGGCTCGGGCAAGTCGACGCTGCTGCGCTGCCTGAACCGGCTGGAGGTGGTCGACGACGGCCGGATCGTGCTCGACGGGCGGGACATCACCGACCCGCGGGTCGACGTGGACCAGGTGCGGGCCCGGATCGGGATCGTGTTCCAGGCGTTCAACCTGTTCCCGCACCTCACCGTGCTGGACAACATCACCCTGGCCCCGGTCCGCGTGCATCGCGTGCCGCGGGAGGAGGCCCGGCTGCGGGGGAGGGCGATGCTGGAGCGGGTCGGGCTGGCCGACTACGCGGCGGCCCACCCCGACCAGCTGTCCGGCGGGCAGCAGCAGCGTGTCGCGATCGCCCGGGCCCTGGTCAACAACCCGCTGCTGATGCTGCTGGACGAGGTCACCTCCGCGCTCGACCCCGAGCTGGTCTGGGAGGTGCTGTCGCTGCTGCGCGAGCTGCGCGACGAGGGGATGACGATGGTCGTCGCCACCCACGAGATGACCTTCGCCCGCCAGGTCGCCGACACGGTGTGCTTCCTCTCCGGCGGCCGCATCCTCGAGCAGGGCCCGCCGGACCAGGTCTTCGGTGACCCGCAGCAGCAGGCGACCCGCGACTTCCTCAGTCGGCTCGCGTAGTCGCTGCACGATCTCGGTTGGATCTGCACAGTCTCGGCAAATCTGCACGGGCAATAGGCCGCGCAGACCCGCAGAACCCGCGCACATCCCCGCGGGTGGTGGGTCAGCCCGGCTCCGACGAGTTATCCACAGATCGGCTGAGGCCCCCTTACGGCCGGGGCCCGGGGTGAGATCGGCTGGATGGATGACTCCCATTCGCCTCCGCCGCCACCTCGCAGCCGACGGCTACACCTCCGAAGACCTGGCCCGGATGACCCGGGCGGGTGAGCTGGTCCGGGTCCGCCGCGGCGCGTACGCCGGTCCGGTCGAGCCCGACCTCGACCCGCGGGCGGCCCACCTCCGGCTGCTCGCGGCGACGACCGCCCAGTGCGGGCCCGGTGCGGTGATCAGCCACACCTCGGCGGCCGCCGTGCACGACCTGCCGGTTTGGCGCGAGCATCTGGACCGGGTGCACCTGACCAGGGACCGGCGCGGCGGAGGATGTACGCGGCGGTGGGTCCAGGTGCACGGTGCGCCGCTCGACGCCACCGAGATCGTCGAGGTGGCCGGCCGGCCGGTGACCAGCCTGGCCCGGACGGTCGTCGACCTCGGCTGCACCCTCCCGCTGGTGCCGGCCGTGGCCGCCGGTGACGCTGCGCTGACTCGGATCAGCCGCGGCGAGATCATGGCGGTGCTCGAGGCGCAGGCGGGACGCACCGGTATCGGCCGCGCCCGCCGGATGGCCACCCTGCTCGACGCGAGGAGCGAGAGCGCGGGCGAGTCCTACAGCCGCGTCGTGTTCCACGAGAACCGGCTGCCGGCCCCGGAACTGCAGTACCAGGTCCTCACTCCGACCGGCAACTTCGTCGCCCGGTCCGACTTCGGCTGGCCGGAGTTCGGGGTGCTCGGAGAGTTCGACGGCAGGGCGAAGTACGGTCGGATGCTGCGCAGGCCGGGCCAGACCGCCGAGGACGTCCTCATCGAGGAGAAGCGGCGCGAGGACCGGTTGCGGGCCCTGGGTTGGATCGTGATTCGCTGGATGTGGAGCGACCTCATCCACCCCGATCCGCTGATCAGCCAGCTGCGGGCGGCGTTGGCCCGTGGCCGGCGGATTGCCTGAGGGCCATCTGCGCGGCTTCGGCGGATCTGCACGACCAAGAGGTCGTGCAGACCGGTCGAAACCATGCAGATCGTCAGTCGGGGAGCGGCTGCTCCGTCCAGGTCGGCCCGGGCGTCTGCGGCCCGTCGACGGTCCACACCAGCGGGTCGACGCACATCATCCGCTTGGTCGAGGCCGCGTCCCAGGCGTGGTAGACCAGCAGGTCGGTGCCGCCGCGGGTGGTGACCACGCTGTTGTGGCCGGGGCCGCGGACGTGGCCGGGCACCGACGCCAGCAGCCGGCCGGTCCCGGGGGGTGGCTCGGTCCAGGGCCCGAGCGGCCCCGGTGCCGAGGCCCAGGCGACGGCGTAGCTCTCGGTCTGCCACGACCCGCCGGAGTAGAAGCAGTAGTAGGTGCCGGCCCGCCGGCAGACGCTCGGTCCCTCGAGGGTGTGCCAGTCGCGGACGCTGCCGTAGATGGTCCGGCCGCGGGCGAAGATCTGCCAGTCGGCGCTGGCGGCCAGCACCTGCTGGGGCGACCCGGCCAGCTCGGTCATCGTCGGCAGCGTGTCCACGGCCAGCTGGGTGCCCACCCGCTCGGCGTCGAGCACGTCGCGGGCGAAGTAGAGGTACCAGGTGCCGTCCACGTCGCGGAACGGGTGCGGGTCGATCGCGAACCGCTCGTGCGGCGTCAGGTTGACGTCGCAGTCCGCGAAGGGGCCGAACGGGCTGTCCGCGACCGCGACCCGCAGGTGGTGGGCGGCATCGCCGTGACCCACCGAGTAGTACATCCAGAAGCGGCCGTCGGCCTCCACGACCTCGGGGGCCCAGTAGTCGGTGCCCAGCTCCTCCGCCACCGGCTTCATCGCCCCGCCCACGCTGGTCCAGCTGACCAGGTCGGCCGACTCCAGCACCTCGAACACCAGTCCGTCGAGCACACCCCCGGTCCCGTACGCGACGTAGCGGCCATCCCAGCTCAGCACGAACGGGTCGGCGAAGTAGCCATCGTGCACCGGGTTGCGGTACGTGGTCACGAGCACTCCGTTCGCTGGGATCTCGCTCATTCTTCGCGGTTTGTGCAACGATGTAAAGAGAGGTGGACCAAGACCAGGGGGACTCATGAGCGCCCAGCTGACGGCTCTCTACCGCGATGGCATCGTCGGCCTGCCGGGCTGTTTCCCGCCGGCCTGGGCCGACGAGCTGCACGCCGACTTCGAGGCCGCCTTCGCCCAGGCGAGGAGCCATCCGAAGGGAGCCATCGGGCGCGGTCCGCAGCGCTACTACTTCGCCGTCCACCCCGAGCAGATCCGTGGGTTCGCCGACCTGGTCGCGCACCCGGGCGTCGCTGGCCTGTGCGCAGAGCTCCTCGGGCCGGACTACCTGGTGATCGAGCTGGGCTTCGACGTGCCGCTGCCGGGGGCCAAGAACCAGCCGTGGCACCGCGACTTCGCCACGCCGCCGGAGACCGTCCAGGAGCGGCGGCTCACCTCCCTGGCCTTCAACGTGACCACCGTGGACGTCACCCCCGAACTGGCGCCCTTCGAGATCGCGCCGGGCACCCACTTCGACGACGGCTCCGCCTTCGACCACGGCATGTTCCCCCCACCGGACGCCTACGACCGTTACGCCGCGCTGGCCAGCCGCCGTTTCCCGCGCCGCGGCGACGTGTCGGCCCGCACCGGCCTGACCGTCCACCGCGGCACCGAGCACCACGGCGACCGGCACCGTGCGGTGCTGATCCTCGGCGTCGTCACCGGCGACACCGATCCGGCCGACATCGCGGTGCACGACCTGCACGTGACCCGCCCCTACCTCGACGCGCTGCCGGCCGACGTCCGCCGGCACCTCAAGGTCACCGTGGTCGACGAGCTGGCCCCGATCGTGCAGAAGCACGACATCGAGGGCCTCGTGATGGGCTGATTCGTGGTCGCTCGCGCCCGGCGCTCTACCCCGCTGACGTCGTCCCTCCTCGCGAACGGAGAACGTGTTCGCTCTTCGCTCCTCCGCTCAGCGGCGCGCCTTCCCGACGCTCGCGACGCTCAGCGGTAGATCCGGAAGTAGTCGAACTCCGACGTCGCCCCGGCGCCGCCGTGCGAGACCAGACCGACCCGCAGGTCGGCCCCGGCCGGCAGGGTCCAGACCCCGCCCTTGACCCAGGTGCGGCCGTTGCGGCTGCTCCAGGCCCGCAGCTCGTGCTCGCCGTTGGCCGGGTCCACCCGGTGGGTGAGCCGCAGCCAGGTGGTCGCCGCCGGCGGGCCGACGATGGTGCCGCCGTAGGAGAGCCGGCCCGCGTACGGCATCTCCTTCCCGAACTCGGTCTGCCGGGTGTTGAAGATGGCCACGTGGCTGAACCGGGTGAAGAGGTCGTCGTCGACGTAGGCGATCAGCCCGCCCTGGGAGAAGTTGCGGACCTCGTCGACACCGAGGTCGATGGTCAGCTTGGTCTCCGCGGTCCAGTCGCGGTTGGTCAGGTCACCCGCCGCGCTGTCGTCGAGGTCCCGCAGCAGCACCCCGGCGTTGTTGCTCTCGCCGGTCAGGTCCCTGGCCTGGGTCGGCCAGCGCAGGGCGCCGCCGGTGACCGTGGCCGCCTCGTCCTCGCGCACCCAGGTCCAGCCGGACGCCGGCGCAGTGCCGTTGAACTCGTCGCTCAGCCCCCGGACCAGCCGGTTCGGCACCCGGTCGGCGACGAGCCGGGTGACCGGCCGATGGGCCGGCAGCGCGCTCAGGTTGTCCACGTCCACCCCGCGGCCGCCCGCC
>CAXTVE010000212.1:5169-5979 GCA_964247485.1 uncultured Propionibacteriaceae bacterium | reverse complement strand
GGCTGCCACGTTGGCTGCCCTCGTGCGACCGGAACGAATGACTACGAGCGCCACCTCAGCTGCGGACGAACTTGAGGACCGCGAGCACGCGACGGTTGCTCGCCCCATCGGAGTGCAAGCCGAGCTTTGTGAAGATCGAGCCGACGATCGGCTCGACGGTCTTGATACTCAGGTGAAGCTGCTGACTGATGGCCACATTGGACCGACCCAATGCCATCAGCTCAAGAACATCGAGCTCTCGGGGCGTGAGACCCTCGAGGTGGCCGGCCTTTCGCTGCCGAGCGATGACGTCGGACAGTTTGAGGTGGCGGATGATCAGGCCGGCCTGTGCGGCGAGGTCGTCCAGCAGCCTCGTCTCCGCGCGTGACAGCGGATCGGTCTTGGACCGGTTTGCGGTGAGGGCGCCGATGACCGCACCGTCGGCGGTCAGGGCTCGGACCTGAACGAGCGATGATTTGCCGAGGGAGAACACATCCGTCGGGGGAATGTCCTCGGTGGTCTCGGGCCAGACGCCGACGGCGTGGAGACGAGTGCCAGAGCCCATCCACACTGTGGCCGAGGGTGCCGAGAGCGCTGCCGCAACAGCCTGGGCCAAGTCGGTTGGCAGGTCCGACGGCTCGGATCTGCTGCGGGACAGCCAGGTGAGCGCGGCGTACGCTGCGACGTGCCGACCGTTCACGATCGCCCAACCCGCGGTTATGGGGAGAAGAGGCGTTGACAGCAGACCGGGCAGCGGAGTTCGCCAGACGACCAACCCGAAGATCAGGGCGGCTGCGGAGACGGCGCCCGCCGCCCCCCCCCCCCCCCCCC
>CAXTVE010000212.1:0-5159 GCA_964247485.1 uncultured Propionibacteriaceae bacterium | reverse complement strand
CCCCACACGACAACCCCCATCCTCCGGGGGGCGGCGCCCCCGGCGCCCGCCGCCACGACCCAGGCCAGCTGACGACGCACCAGGCCACTGGATGAACGCCACCGAGCCGCAACCGCGATGACCCAGAGCAGCTGCAAGCCGACGTAGACCGGGTGCGCGACGACCGCCCACAGGACCGCGATCGGGTCGGGCGCGGCGGAGGTGAAGGGATGCGGGCTGTCGACTCCCGCGGCCGGGTACTCCACCGGCCAGGTCGCAGAGATCAACGTCAGCACCACCGTCAGCGAGGCCACGACCCCTGCCAGCCACCGCCACCGCCGGGACGGCAGGCGCCCATCCGGGAAGCAGACGACAGCGAATGTGCACAGGGCCAAGGACACCGAGAGTGGCCAAACACCCAGCCAGCCCCACCACCGACTGAGATCGGAGACTGGGACGCGGCCTATCTGGCGGCCGAAGAACATGACCCCCTCAACGACTCCCGCCGCCATGAAAAGGCGACCCTCACGGTGCCCGGGCCGCTGGTAGAGCACATACGCCCCGACGAGCGAGAAGGACAGGGCGAGCAGACCGTTGTGCAGGTTCGAGACCACCACACTGCGAGACCAGCCGAACACGACCAGCACCACGACGACGCTGACCAAGACCAGCGGGAGCAGTCCCCCTGACAGGCGGGTCCGGCCAGCGTCCACACGGAGATTGTGGCGCAAGAGGGCATGCCACCAACCGAGGGTTATCCCTCAATCAGAACCGACAGGGATGTCCCCGTGGTCGCGCGCAGGCCACCGGGCCAAGGTCGAGGCAACCGGCCACCGACGAAAGGTCCGAACCACTCATGAACCCCACTGCGACAGCTCTTGACGCTCCGACGCCGCCAACGACCTCGTCCAGCCGAATGCTGGACGCTGCCCTGCTCGTGGCTCCCGTTCTCTATCTCGCGACCGACGCGACCTATGCCGCCCGAGGATGGGATGCTGCCGCCGGAGGGGTCCTGCAGGTGCTCGGCGCTATCGCGTACGGCTTCGTCGTCCTGCGCGTGGCGACCTGGCTACCACCGGTCTCACGGCTGGGCGCATGGATCGTGTTCACCGGCCTGGTCGGCCTGGTGGGCAATGCCGCCTACGGGTTCGAAGCCATCCATATGTCATTCGGTGACCTCCAGCTTGTCGACCAGCCAGGCGCCGCCAACCTCATCAAGCATGTCGGCCTCTTCTTCCCCTTGTCCTTCGGGCTGGTCGCCGTGGGCCTCTACCGCCTCGGCCACCGATGGCAGGGCCTGCTCGTCCTCACGGCCATGTTCATCTGGCCCGTCGCCCACATCGGCAATGTCTCGCTTCTGGCCGTGCCGGTCAACATCGCGCTCGTGGTGGCCTTCGGCAGCCTCCTGTGGACAAAGACCCGTCACGTCCGAACCTTCCAGACCGAGCCGGTCCACTCCGCACCAACACCGGCCGCTCATGGCGAACCGGCCTAAGTACCCGGAGGTGGGCCGGCGCATCCGCCGAGACTCACCCCACCCCCGCGCACGGAGGACAGAAGATCAAGTCGATAACCTGGCCGATCACGACGACCGGAGCGGGGCTGCCCTCTGGCTGCCACACCGGGTGTGAGCGAGAGGAGCCCCCCAACCCTCTGCCGGATAACTACCTGACCAGGCCAGATGCTCGGAGCCGCCTTGGGGAATCGAACCCCGGACCTACGCATGACGAGTCGCAAGCAGGACGTCCGCGCCGTACCGGCCTGGGCGCGACTATGTCCAGAGGCGTGTGTCTGTGTCCGCGATCGTCCAGTGGTTTGGCTGCTCGGGTGGCTGCTCGGCGGTCACCGTCGCTTCTCGTAGAGCCAGCTGGATCGGACCCAGGACGACCAGTGCGCCGAGGAAGGCCAGCACGCCTGTCGCGACCGATCCCGTTGCCCAGACAGTGGCCGCCCCCACGGATGCGCAGATCAATGAGAGCACCCAGAGCCGAGCCGACTTGAGCAGCTGCTTTCTCACTTCAGGATCCGGCTCAGGCACGAGGGAAGGCTAGTTGAGACAGTCGATTGCCGACCAACGCTCGTCATGGTTAACATCGTCATATGACGATGGAATCGAAGGTTGCCGATGGGCGCTCGATCGACGAGGCCCGCTCGCTGGCGCCGGCGGCATCGCTATTTCACAGCCTGTCGGACCCAGGTCGGCTGGCACTGCTGCAGCACCTGGCGCTCGGTGAGCATCGGGTGGTCGACCTCCAGGAGCATCTCGGGCTGGCGCAGTCCACGGTCAGCGCGCACCTGGCCTGCCTGCGCGACTGCGGGCTGGTCACCTCACGACCCCAGGGTCGGGCGTCGATGTTCTCCCTGTCCGCCGGTCCGGAGCTGATGGCGGTCCTGGGCGCGGCGGAACGACTGCTGGCCGTGACCGGTGACGCAGTGGAACTGTGCCCCCGTCACGGACGCCATGCCCCGGCCAGGGACGTCGACCGGTGACGGCACCGGATGCAACCCTGTCCGGCGCGGAGGTCGAGCGGCTGACCCGTCGCGGGCTGCGGCTGGCTCAGTTCACCGTCGTCTACAACGTGGCTGAGGGTGCCGTGGCGATCGCCGCCGGCATCGCGGCCGGCCTGGTCTCGCTGATCGGCTTCGGCCTGGACTCCGGCATCGAGTCGATCGCCGCGGTGCTGGTCGGGTTGAGGCTGACCGCGCGACTCCGGGACGGGGAGGCCGACGAACGACGCGAACGGCGGACCCTGCGGTTTGTGGCCGTGACCTTTTTTCTCCTGGCCGCGTACGTGACCGTCGAGGGCATCCGCGACCTGGTGGTCGGCGAAGCGCCGGACAGTTCACCGGTGGGCATGGTGCTGCTGGCGTTGTCGATCGTGGTGATGCCGTTGCTGGCCCGGGCGAAGCGGAAGGTCGCTATCGGGCTTGGCGGGGACCCGCTGATCCTGGCTGATGCGGCGGAGACCCGGATCTGCGTGTTGCTGAGCATCTCCACGCTGGCCGGACTCGTTCTGTTCGCGCTGACCGGCGCGGCCTGGCTCGATCCCGTTGCCGGCTTCGTCATCGCCATCTTCGCCATCCACGAAGGCCGCGAAGCCTGGGAAGGCGAACTCGTCGAGCACCACCACGACCACGAGGCAACCGCAGAGGAGCACACGCACTGATGACCGAGACTTCCGCTGCGCCGGTCGCGATCGTCCTCTACGCCGTGGGTGTGGTCCTGCTGTTCGGAGTGCGCAGCTTGCAGCAGAAACGCGCGACCGGCTCGACCGGCTTCAACGGCTTCACCGCTGACCGCGCACCGGCCGCCCGAGTCGCCGGCCTGTCATTCGCGGCCGCGCTGGTGGCTGGGCTGGTCTCCCCCGCCCTGGTCCTGGTCGGCGTGCTGCCGGTCCTGCGTCTCGGGCCCGCGGCGGCGTGGATCGGCCTGGTCCTCGCCCTCGCCGGCTTCGGCCTGGCGGTACTCGCACAGCAGACGATGGGCCGATCGTGGCGGATCGGCGTCGACCCCGCTGAGCGGACCGACCTCATCACCCACGGGATCTTCGGCTACGTCCGCAACCCGATCTTCACCGCCATGATCGCCGCGCAGGCCGGCACCACCCTGCTCGCTCCAACCTGGCTCGCCGTCCTCGGACTCGCGCTGCTCGTGGCCGGCGTCGAGTTGCAAGTCCGCCGCATCGAGGAGCCCTACCTGCTTGCCGCCCACGGCCCGGGCTATGCCGACTACAGCGCCAGAACCGGCCGCTTCCTGCCCCTCATCGGTCGAACACCCGCCCCGGCGTCGGCCCGGACCCGACCATGAACCACAGCCACAGTCACGCCGGCCCGCAGACCGCAACGGGACGGCACAGAAAGCGCCTCGCGCTGGTGGTCGCGATCACCCTAAGCGTCGTCATCGTCGAGGTCGTCGGCGGGCTGCTGTCCGGCTCGCTCGCCCTGCTCGCCGACGCCGGCCACATGCTGACCGACTCGACCGGCCTGGTCATCGCACTCGTGGCCACCACCCTGGCCGCACGACCCGCCACGCCGGCACGCACCTACGGACTCCAGCGCATCGAGGTTCTTGCCGCCCTCACCAACGGGCTCCTGCTGGTCGGCGTCGCGGTCTGGGTGCTCATCCAAGCCGTCGAACGATGGAACCAACCCACCGACATTTCCACCGGGCTCATGCTGTGGGTCGCCGCCCTCGGCGGGGCCGCAAACCTGGCCGGCCTGCTGATCCTGCGCCGAGGGCAGAAGGAGAGCCTCAACCTACGCGGGGCCTACCTCGAGGTCCTGGGCGACCTCCTCGGCTCCGTTGCCGTGATCATCGCCGCCATCGTGATCAGCCTGACCGGCTACACCCGCGCCGACTCCATCGCCTCACTCGCCATCTTCGTACTCATCATCCCCAGAGCCTGGTCACTGCTCCGCGAAGTCGTCGACGTCCTCCTCGAAGCCACCCCCCGCGGCGTCGACCTCGACCAGGTCCGCCGCCACATCGAGGAAGTGCCCGGCGTCGTCGGAGTCCACGACCTGCACGCCTGGACCATCACCGGCGGAATCCCGGTCCTCTCCGCCCACGTCACCGTCGACGCCGCCTGCATCGCCCAAGGCAGGGCCGGCGAAGTCCTGGACCAACTCGGAGAATGCCTCGGCGACCACTTCGACGTCGACCACTGCACCTTCCAGCTCGAACCCAAAGGCCACCAAGCCCATGAAGCGCCCTCTCATTCATGACGGACTACCGTGTCTCTGAAATCCACCGCCGACCAGACACACTCCTCACGCGTTCACGGTGAGGCGCTGGTAGCCGCTGAGCGGCTCGTCGACGATCCCGCCTTTGATCCGGTGCCGCCGGCTCGCTGAGGCGACCGTAAGCTCACAAGACCGAGCGCAGGCCGTTGGTGACATCGCTGGCGAGGCGTTCGCGCACCTCCCACATGGCGGCGGCGACCTGGGATATCGGCTCGTTGCGGCCGGCCTGCTGATGGTCACTGGAGTGATCGACTACGACCGACTCGGACCAGCCCTGCGGAAGGCCTACGACCGCGCCGCTGAGCAGTGAGCTGTTCAGGCGGACCTTCATCGATGCCTACGCTGTTCTCAGCCAGGACCCCGACGTCTCGCCGCCATCGCAAGGGACTGCTGCACGAGTAGGTGACATCTGATCTGTGGTGCCGGGAGGCGCCGCT
>CAXTVE010000211.1:3320-5985 GCA_964247485.1 uncultured Propionibacteriaceae bacterium | reverse complement strand
CCCCGACCGCAACCGCCACCCCCAGGGCGCTGGTCAGCGCACCTCGGAAATTGTCCACCGCCAGCGCGGGGTCCTGCGCGCTCTCCAGCAATGCTCCGGCCACCAGGTCGACCGGGGACGGCTCAGGCCGCGGCTGCCACGCCTCCGGTCCGTCCGCGCTCTCGGACGGACCCGCGGCCTCGGGCGAGGGGTCGAGCAGCAGCTGGCCGAGGTCGACGCTGTCCACCCCGTCGACCAGTGCGAGGTGGGTCTTGCTGACCAGGGCGAACCGGCCGCCCTCCAGCCCCTCGACCAGGTAGACCTCCCACAGCGGGCGTGCCCGGTCCAGCCGCCGGGCCAGGATGCGACCGACGAACTCACGCAGCTGCGCCGGCGTCCCCGGCCGCGGCAGCGCCGAGCGCCGGACGTGGAAGGTGAGATCGAAGCTCTCGTCGTCCACCCAGACCGGGCCGGCCAGCCGCGCGGGCACGCCGCGTACGCGCTGTCGGTAGCGGGGCACGTAGGCGATCTGGTCGCGGATCAGGCTGATCAGCTGCTCGTAGTCGAAGCTCTCGCTGCCCGGGTCGAAGATGTCGACGGTGCCCACGTGCTCAGGGGTGCGGGCGGTGTCGAGGGCCAGCAGGGACACCTCCAGAGGCGTGAGTCGCTGCGGCATACCACTCCCTCCCAGCGGCCGGGGTTGTCAGGACCCGTTACGTTACTTCTACACGCTCAGGGGTCGGTTCGGCAGAGAGGTACGCGGCTGAGATGAGGGTTTCGGCGACGGGGCGACGCATCGTCGGACTCCTGGTCCTCGGCCTGGCGCTGAGCGGCTGTACCAGCGCACCGGACGAGCCCGCGACGCCCGCGGTCCCCGCGGTGACCAGCGCAGCACCGTCCGTCTCCGGCCCGGCCGGTTCCGGCTCGGGCAAGGCGACCGCCACGCCGGCTCCGGCTGAGACGCCGGAGCAGCAGCCGACACCCGTCGAGCCCACCGGGCCCGAGGAGGTCGTGATCGACATCACCATCGCCGACGGCACAGTGGACCCGAACGGTAGGAAGCTCGACGTCCAGGTCGACCAGCCGATCGCGCTCTACGTGACCAGCGACGAGGACGACGAGGTGCACGCCCACACCAGCGAGGACGGCTACACCCTGGAGGTGAAGGCGGGCACCAAGGTCCGCGGCGAGTTCACCCTGACCGCGCCGGGCAGCTACGAGGTGGAGTCACACCACCTGGGCAAGACGATCGTCGTCCTGAATGCGCGCTGAGGCGGCCCAGCTCCCCTGATGCTCGTTCCGCTGCACGGGATCGCGTCCCGGCACGACCTGCCGCTGCCCTTCGAGTTCGTGGTGGTGGGCGCCGCCGTGGCGCTTGCCCTGTCGTTCGTGGTGCTGCTGCTGGCCTGGCGACGGCCCCGGTTCGCCACGCTGGGCGGCCGGCCGCTGCCGGGGCTGACCCGGTTCGTCGACCACCCGGCGGCCCGGCTGGTGACCCGGCTGCTCGTCCTCACCGCGTACGCCTGGGCCGGACTGGCCTTGATGGCCGGGCAGGACCTGCTGACCAACCCTGTCTTCGGCTTCGTCTTCGTCTGGATGTGGGTCGGGCTGGTGCCGATCGCGCTGCTGCTCGGCGGCTTCTGGCGGGCGACCAACCCGCTGCGCACCATCCACGCCGGACTGTCCCGGCTGGCCGGCGTCGACCCGAACATCGGGCTGCTCCGGCTCCCGGAGCGGATCGGGGTCTGGCCGGCCGCGGCAGCGCTGTTCGCCTTCGCCTGGCTGGAGCTGGTCCAGCCCGACCGCACCACGCTCGCGGTGCTGCGGGTCTGGGCGCTGGCCTGGCTGGTCCTGGCCGTGATCGGCGCCGTGGTCTTCGGCCGTCGCTGGATCGGGGCCGGCGACCCGTTCGAGACGTACGCCGGCACTGTCGGGAAGGTGTCCCCCTGGGCCCGGGCGGACGGACAGCTGCGGCTGGTCAACCCGCTGGCCCACCTCACCCACTGGATCGCCCCGCCGGGGGCGGTGGCCGTGGTCGCCACCCTGCTGGGCAGCACCGCCTTCGACAGCTTCGCCAACACCGGCTTCTGGATCTCCACGGTGCAGAGCTCGACCCTGGACACCGTGGCCTGGAACACCGTGGGCCTGCTCGCGGTGGTCGCCGTCGTGCTGGTCAGCTTCAGCCTGGCTGCGGCCTGGATGGGCCGCTACGGCGACCGTCCGGCCGCCGCCTATCCCCGATTGATGGTGCCGTCGGTGGTGCCCATCGTGATCGGCTATGCGATCGCGCACTACACCACCCTGCTGGTGGTCGAGGGCCAGCGGACGGCGATCAACTGGTCCGACCCGCTGGGTCGTGGCTGGAACGTGTTCGGCTCGGCGGAGATGGGGGTCAACGCGGCACTGTTCGACCACCCGACCCTGGTTGCGCTGATCCAGCTCCTGGCCATCGTCGCCGGCCACATCCTGGGCATCGTCTGCGCCCACGAGCTGGCCGTCCGGCTGCTGCCGCCGGAGCGGGCCCTGATCGGCCAGCTGCCGATGCTGCTGGTCATGGTGGGCTACACCTGCGCGGGCCTGGTGCTGCTCTTCTCGCCATGAGCCACGCGCGTGCCTGAGGAGAAAACTCCACCAGTGGCGACATCTCGACCCGGATGTCTCGATGGAGCGTCGAGAACTCGCCACT
>CAXTVE010000211.1:0-3310 GCA_964247485.1 uncultured Propionibacteriaceae bacterium | reverse complement strand
CCCCGCGCGTGCTGGCAGTGGTCCGCGAGATCCGCCCCGGGGGGCTTGTGTCCTCCCGGCGGACAGTGCGCTTCGTGCCGAGCCCGGCGTCGTGGGTGGCGGTCCCCGCCGCTACCTGGCGGAACAACCCGGCGCTCAGCACAGTCGGCACCTGCATGATCAGCGCGTCCCGCAGGCTGCCCCCCGCCCACCCCGGTGACGACGCCCAGAATGATCACCGGCATCGGGCCCACTCCGAATTCGGGCGCCTTGATCGCTCTGGACGGAGGACAGTTCCAGCCCGGCGGCGGCGAGCAGGTTCAGACCACCAGCGCCGAGAGTTTTGTCACCGGCCCTGCCGCTTCAGTTCCGCGGCGGCAGCCGGGCCGACCCTAGTCCCCGGGCCAGCTGCCGGTCAGACGCTGGAAACCCTTGGCGCCGCCGCGGTCGATCAAGGCCTTGACCAGGGCGAAGATGGCGCCCTGCAAGGTGGCGGCGATCAGGATCTGGCTGAGAGGGTACTCCGACTGCATCGCGTCGGGTGCGTCGTCCTCGTCGGCCACCCGTTTCCAGACCTGCTTGAACAACGCGCTGGCGATCGCGCCGGCCGCGATGCTAGCGACGATGCCCACCGGGCGGTAGGCCAGCTTGGCTGCTGAGACCACGACGGTTCCTCCTTCGTCTGTGCCGGTTCCGGGATCAGGACCGGCGGCGGCGGATCTTGTTGACGATCACCAGCAGGAGCGCCAGCACCGGGACGGCCACCGCCGCGATCTGCACCGCCAGCGGGGCCCGCTTGGCCTGACCCAGCGCGTTCTCGCCGGTGGCCTTGGCCTGACCCAGCGCATTCTCGCCTTTGGCCTTGGCCTGGCCCAGCACGTCGCGGACCTGTTCCTTGGTGTACTCGACCTTCTCCTCCGCGCGGGCCTTCACGTTCACCTTGTCGGCGAGCGCGTCGACGGACTCGGCGAGCCGCTCACGGGTGGCCGCGATGTCAGCCTCGATCTCCTCGGCGGAGGCGTCCTTGGCGGGCGGGGCGGGTTCGGTCATCGTTTGATGCTCTCCTTGATCTCGGCCACATCTTCCTTCACGCTGGCCACGGTCCGCTCCGGCACCGCCGGACCCGCCTCGCTGACCTTCTTCTTGCCGATCAGTGCCGCGATGCCGGCCACGACCAGAATCACCACGCCGACGATCAAGGCGGCCAACCAGGCCGGCAGAACATTGGCCAGGCCCAGCACTGCCGCAGCGATCAGCACGGCCACACCGTAGAAGGCCAGCACGCCGGCCCCGCCGAACGCGCCGATCCCGACTCCGGCCGTCTTGGCCTTGGCGGTGAGCTCGACCTGGGCCAGCTGCATCTCGTCGCGGACCAACCGGCTGAGGTCGGCCGACATGATCTTGACCAGATCGCCGAGCGAGGCGTCGGAGGAGCGCGGATCGACCGGTGGGGTCGAGGAACCACCCGCCTGCAGAGACGAGCTACCCGCTTCGTGCGCGGAGCCGCCTGGCTGGAGGGCGCTGCTCACCGCTTGCCCCCCGAGGACTGCTTGGCTTTTGGGTCGTCAGCCGCATCCGGGTCAGGCAGCGTGTCCGCCTTGACCGCGTCGCGCTCGCCGAGCGGGGCCTCCGGGCCCTTGGTGGTGTCCTTGACCGTCTGCTGCTCGGACTCGGCGTTGATCTCCGCGCCCAGCAGGATGGCGTAGGAGGTGATCCAGAGCCAGAACAACATGACGATGATGCCGGCGATGGCTCCGTAGGTCTTGGCATAGCTGCCGAAGTTGGCCACGTAGATCGAGAAACCGACGGAGGCGACCAGCCAGAGCACCGTCGCGGCGGCGGCCCCCACCGAGGTCCAACGCATCTTGGGGGCGTCGCGGTCCGGGGCCACCCGGTAGAGCACAGCCAGCGCGCCCGCCACCAGGGCGGCGATCAGGACCCAGCGGACGACCTGCAACAGGAACCGGACGATCCCGTTGTCGATCAGACCGCTCAGCACGGGGAACACGGCGACCAGGGCCAGCGTGACGATGAGGAAGACGATCGCACCCAGGGTGAGCAGCAGGGCCAGACCCCGCTTACGCACGAAGTTCCGCTTCTCCTCCTCGTCGTAGGCGGTGCTGATCGCCGTCATCAGGTTGGCCATGCCGCCCGACGCGCTCCACAACGCCAGCAGGACCGCCACGGCCAAGCCGATGCCCGCCCCGGTCTGCCGCTCCGAGGCCAGCGTAATCTGGTCGGTGATGAGCCTGCGGGCATCATCGGGCAGGGCGCCGATCTGGTTGATCTGGTCGGCGATCTGCTGGGGCTCCACGACGAGGCCGTAGAGCAGGACCACCGCGATCAGCAGGGGGAAGATGGCGAGGAAGCCGTAGAAGGCGACCCCCGCCGCCAGCAGCGGCACCTGGTCGGCCTTGGCCTCGGCAAACCCGCGCTTGACCACCTGCACCCAGCCTTTGGCCGGGATCTCGGAGGGCTTGTCGGCTTCACCCCCGGGAATCTTCTTCTGGGCCTGCTCGGGGGACATCTCGTCGGTTCGACTCACAACTGCTCCGTACCCACATCTGCTTGTGCCGCCCGACTCTGGACGGAGGTTTACGAGTGCATGACACGGATGTTTACCGTGTACACACCCACCCTACCGAAAGACCCGAGGGTCGAGTTCGATAGCCGTACAAAGCCACCGAAGCCCGAGTGCCTCGAGGCGCAGGGCGACGGGCGTGGGCCGGGACCCGACCACGACAACGGCCGCGACCTCCGCCACCTCCGGGTCCGGATGCTGCACCCGGAGCGAGCGCAGGCCGATCCGGACCACGCTGCGGTCCGACCCCGCCCGGCGCCGACGCTGCTGCAGCGCCACCGCGCCGAGCACGTCCTCGGCCAGCCAGCGGTTGAGCTGCCCGATGGGCCGCTGGGCCAGCTGGACCTGGATCACCGCCACGACCAGGGACGTGCTCCAGGCCGCGGCGTCCGGCAGGTCCGGCCGGGGCCGGGCCGCCCAGCGAGCACCGGCCACCGTGCCGCGTACCCCTGGATCGGCCGGTTGGACGGTCTCGACCAGGTCCGGGTCCCCCAGCTCCAGAGGCGGTTGGTCGGCCGACGGGAGGACTGTCGTCTGCGGCACCGCCGGCAGCCAGGCCACCGCCGGGGGTCGGCCGTCGATGAGCCGGCGGATCCGGACGGGGGTGAGGGTTGAAGTGGACACACGAACCTCCTGCAGTCGCTGGGGGCACCACCGTCACCGCCGTGCCGCTCCCCGCGTAAGGGGGCCTGCGGGGATCTGTGGACAACTTCTCGCCCTCGCCGGGCCTGCCCCTGGGCTGCCCCAAGC
>CAXTVE010000210.1:0-6000 GCA_964247485.1 uncultured Propionibacteriaceae bacterium | reverse complement strand
GGGCGGGGCCCGCCAGATGATGGTGTGCAGCAGGTCCTTCGGGTCGCGCTCGACGGTGTTGCGCCGCTTCGGCCGCGACCGCCGGCCGGCGGCGTCGTCGCCCAGCCAGGGCGGTACGCCGAACGGCAGGTCGGCGCGGGGGATCGCCGCGTAGTCGCGCTCGGCGAACGTGGCTCCGTAGTTGGCCCCGGCTGCATCCCCGCTGGCGTCCGGGGTGACGACCGCCCGCAGCTCCTCGATCGCCGCCCGCCACTCGCTGACCAGCCGGCCGGCGTCCCGGCTGGACGGGTGCGGCACCTCGAACGTGGGCACGTCCGGCGCATCGTCCCACTGCTCCAGCGCGATCCGGGCCTGCTGGCCGAAGGCCACCACCGCCTGCAGCTCCGGCCCGACCACCATCGAGAACAGCGCGTTGCGCCAGGTCCGCTGCTCGGGTTCGGCGAGGATCGGGATGGCCCGCTGGGCCCGCGACGGCAGCAGGGCGTACGCGTACGCGTTGAGCAGCGCGTAGCTCCGGGTCAGGCCCAGCTTGCTCAGGAAGCCCTGCACCCGCTGGCCGGCGTCGCCCACCAGGGTGCGGCCGGCGACCCGCTCCACCGGGCCCGGGTCGGAGGCGATGCAGAGCACGCGCGCCGAGCGGTCCAGCCGGCCGCGATAGAAGATGGGGCCCCAGTCGAACCAGAACAGCTCGCGGTGCGCCGCGTAGCTGGGCACGGCCTCGAGGTGGTCGGCGACCGGGGCGGGCGGTCCGGGATCGAAGTCAGCCATGCGGGTTCCTGTCGTAGTGCTCGTCCTCGCCGAGCAGCCGGGTGCAGTACGCGTGCAGGTCGACGTTTCCGTCCAGCAGGTCGGCCCGGGTCATGTCGTAGCGGATGCCGCCGATCCCGAGGTCCTCGATGGGGATGCCGTCGCCGGCGGCCGAGCGGATCGCCCGCCGGAAGGACATGGTGAATCCGGTGCCGCGGGGCAGCGGCGGCAGCGCGTGGTCGGTCCCGGCGAGCGCGTCGCGCAGCTGGTACGACGTCCAGACGTTCGCGCCGCCCGCGCCGGTGGCCCGGCCGACGGTCACCAGGGGGCCGAGGCCGTGGTCTGCCCAGCCGGCCGCGAACAGGTCGCCGGAGGAGTAGGTGTTGGCATCCACCACCGCGACGGCCCGGCCGGGATAGCTGCGGCCGATGTCGTTGCACCAGGCGGGGTCGGTCAGCGGCAGCGGCTGGGCGTAGAGCTCGCCGGTGGAGACCGCCTCCTGCAGGGACGGGCTCCACGCCTCCAGCTCCAGCCGGTTGAACGGGCTGTCGGCCATCTGCCGGGTGGCCGGGGTGGCCAGCAGCGAGAACCGGGTGGGCTGGATCGTCGCGTCGGTGAAGAGCTGAAGCGCCCGCTCGGCCGCCCAGATCAGCCCGCCGGGGTTGGCCCGCAGGTCGACGATCACGCCCTGCTGGGGCAGCTCCCCGAGCAGCCGGGCCAGCTCCCGGACGAAGGCCTCGTCATCGGCGACGTCGAACGACCAGATCCGGAGGTAGCCGACGTCCGCATCCAGCGCCCGGGCGGCCAGCACGTCCTGCAGCGGGGTGTCCAGCCAGCCGCCGGCCACCTGGCGGGGAGCCAGCTCCGGCCGGCGGGCGCGGTCGCGCTGCCACAGGTCCGCCGCGAAGACCAGCTTCTTGGCCCGCCGCACGGCCTCGGCGGCCAGGTCGATGGACTGCCGGCTCAGTCCGCGCCCCTCGTCCTTGATCGCGGTCCGGGCCTTGTCCGGCGTGACCACCCGCCAGTCCAGCCGGACCTCACGGGCCTCGCCGTCGTCGGTGCGGAAGCCGACTCGCACCCACATCTCGTCCGGCGGCGGCCCGTACGCCAGGGCCCGGAAGGTGAGGGACTCGAGCGCCCGGGCCCGGCGGGAGTCCGGCCGCCCGCCCGTCTCGCGGTCGGCGTGGATCTCGACCGCGCGGGGGAACGGGACGCCGTTCCACCACTCGAGCTCGACCCCCGCGCGGAACGCCTCCTCGGGCACGAACTCCTCGTCGACCTTGCTGACCAGGTAGCGCGGGTCGGTGTCCGGCCCGTGCTGCTCGACCAGGAACGGCAGCACGGCCACCGTCGCGCCCAGCGGCGTACGCCCGGAATAGCGGGTGTGCGCGTCGCGCAGTCCGGTCACGATGCCGCTGACGGCCCGGTGGAACTCCTCAGCGGTCAGCTCGCCCGCGCGGCGGCGCAGCAGGGTCAGCGCCTGGACCGGGTCGGCGGCGTACGCGGCGCGCTTGGCGACCAGGTGGGCGTAGGTGCCCGACAGCGCGGCGATCAGCACGTCGAGCACCTGCAGCCGTTCGCCGGCGTCCAGGCCCTGGCCGTCCGGCTCGCCCGCGACGCGGTCGAGGGCATCGGTCAGCAGCTCGCCCTGCCGGGCCCGGTCGACCTCCCGCTCGGAGCGCATCATGCTCACTCCCCTCCGCCGTAGTAGCGGTCCAACCCGTCGAGCACGCCCTCGTGGAAGGGGTGCACAGCCACCGCGCCGAGCCAGGCGGCGTCGTGGGTGAGCGACTCGAGCGGAGGGATCACCAGGTCGCCGAGGTCCTTCGGCAGCCCGCCGACCGGGGACAGTCCGGTGGGCATGTCGAGCGCCAGCCGGAACGGCGGCTCGCCGTCGTCCGGCCGGGTCCGGGCGGACAGCGCGTAGCCCTGCAGGGCGCTCTCCACCTCGCGCTTCGGGTTGGCCCGGACCTCCTCGAGCCGGCCGAGGACGTCGTCCCAGGCCCAGGCCTCGGTCGGTGCGCTGGGCTGCCTCAGGGCCAGCCGCATGGTGCGCTCACCGACGGTCACGGCGGTGGTGGGCCCGGCCCCGGCGTCGGCCATCCGATCGGCGGTGCCGTAGCGCGGGACTCCGTCGATGACGACCAGGTCGACCTCGGCCTCCGTCGCCGCGACCACCGTCGCGAAGGGCTCGGCGCCGCGCGGAGCCCGGATCACCGCGACGTCCGCCTGGGCGCCGGGCTGCAGCCGGCCGACCTGGCGCGGCCAGGCGCGGCGCAGCACGTCTCCGGGGTGACAGGTCGCCATCTTGACCAGGTCGAGGTCGCTGAGGTCCCAGCCGAGGTGGTCCGACACCAGCCGGGCGGCCTTCAGCTCGCCGAGGACGTTCTTGGTCCCGGACGGGGCCCAGTCGGAACCGAGGCAGACCGTGATGCCGGCGGCGCGGGCGGCCGGGACGTCGGTGGTCTTGGGTCCGTAGAGCCAGAAGTTGGAGAACGGGGACCAGGCGATCGCCCCCGGCGAGCGCCACCGGGCCAGGTCGGCCGCGGTGACCGCGTTGGCGTGCACCGCGATCAGCCGCTCCTGCAGGCAGTCCGCGGCCTCGGCATCGGCGTACTCCCGGGCGACCAGGGTGCCCGGCTGGCCCTCCGCGCAGTGGTAGATGAAGGCCGAGCCCTCCCGCATCCGGCGAGCCTTCTCGGCCAGGGCCGCCGGCTTGGCCGTGAGCACCGAGGCGTAGACGAGGTTGGCGTCGCGGCCGCCGAACCGCTCGTCCTCGATGTTGCGCACCAGCCAGCCGTCCCGCGGCCGGTTGTGCGGCGGTGACCCCTGGATCGAGGTGGTGCCGCCCACGATGGCCTTGGCCTCCACGTAGGCGAGCAGCTCCTGCGGGCAGGCGGTGATCAGCCCGTACGCCGGCCAGGTCGTGCGGGCCGCGTAGGTCTTCGCGCGCGTCCAGGAGTTGTGGTGCAGGAACGGAACCGGCTGGGCGGGCTCGGCCCACAGCGGCAGGGTGTTGTACGCCAGGTGGTTGTGCAGGTCGACCAGCCCCGGGATGACCAGTGAGCTGCCCACGTCGACCACGGGCGCTCCGTCCGACCCGGGCGGGCCGGCCTTGCGGCCGCGGGTGACCGCGACGACGGTGCCGGTGGTCTCGTCGATCCAGACCCGGCCGGTGAACACGGCATCCTCCGACGGCGCGACGCCGAGATCGCTCGCCAGGGCCGCGATGCGTCCGCGGATCGCCCACATGGTGCCTCCTTCGTGGAGAAGAGTCTCGCGCCCGCCCGCTGCGTACATCGCGGGACGCGCCCAGGGCGGAGTCTGCGCCAACCGTGACCTCCGGATCCTGAGGGTTCGCTTAACCTGGAGTGATGGGCCCCTTGCGCTGGAGGACCCCGCTCTGGCTCCGGGGCCTCCGTAGCCGCCCCCTGGTCAACGTGCTGCTGCTTGCCCTGGCCGCGACGGCCGTCGCCACGGCCGTGCTCGGCCCGCTGCTCATCCGCGGCGTCGAGCAGTTCACCCTCCGGTCCGCGCTGGCCGCGGGTTCGGTCGACCAGACCAGCGTTCGGGTGTCCCAGTTCGTGGACGGCGACTCACCTGACTCGCTGAGTGCCTACCGCGCCGCTCGCAGCTCGGTCGCCGTCGTCGTCCGCGACGCTGTGGCCCGCAGCAGCAGCACCGCCTGGCAGGCGCCGGTGTTCGACGCCGTCTCCGGGAGCAACCTCACCTGGACCACCGCCGCCAAGGGTGCCGGACCGGCGGCCGCGGGCGAGGCCGCCTCGCGGGTCGTGGCGGTCGAGGACTGCGCCGGCTACGTGCTCACCGCCGGCCGCTGCCCGGCCGAGGAGGGCGAGGTGCTGGTCAGCCAGCCGGACGCGGAACGGGCCGGACCCGCCCTGGCGCTTGGCCGGACCATCACCTCGGTCCCGTTCGGGGCCGACCCGGGTACCGAGCTGCGCGTCGTGGGCGCGTACGACCCGGTGGGCTCCGACCACGGTCAGCTCCTCCGTCCGGGCACCTTGCCCGGCGAGCTGGCCCGGGTGACGGCCGAGCCGGTGGTGATGACCGTCGACCAGGCCGCCGTGCTCCTGCTGCCGACGACCGTGAGTGCGCAGCTGACCGTCTCTCCGGCGGTGGCCGCGGACGACGTGGCCCGCCTCCGGGCCACGGTCGAGGCGGTCGAGACCCGGGCCGGCCAGCTGACGGACGTGACCCAGGTGGACAGCGACCTGCCGGCCCTGCTGGACCGGTTCGAACGGCAGGCCCGGGCCGCGGCGCTGCTGCTGGGTGTGACCGTGGCCCAGGCCGTGCTGCTGACCCTCTTCGCCACCGCCACGGTGTTGCAACGGGTGGCGCGGACGCGGGCGCCGGAGTGGGGGATCGGCCGACTGCGCGGGGTGTCGCGGCCGCGCTGGCTGGCGTCGGTGTACGCCGAGCCCGCGCTGGTGCGCCTGGCCGCCCTGCCGCTGGGGTACGCGCTGGGCGGGGCGGTCGCCCGGGTGGCGGTCAGCCGGACCCTCGACCCGGGGACCCCGGGCGAGCCGACGCGGTGGCCGGTGCTGGCTATGGCGGCGCTGGCCGCGCTCGGCGCCGTCGTCGCCCTCGTCGGGGTCAGTGTCCGGAGCGTCCGCCGGCCGCTGCCGGAGCTGATCGGCTCCGCGACCGAGCCGCGGCGGCTGACCCTGCTCGGGGCTCTGGGCCAGCTGACGGTGGTCCTGCTGGCCGGGGTCAGCCTCTACCAGCTGCTTGTCGGCGGCGTTCTCGCCCGCGAGCGGTCCCTGCTGGGGCTGCTGGCCCCCGCCCTCTTCGCCCTCGCGCTGGCGGTGGTCGCGGTGCGTACCGCGGTGCTGGTCGTCCGCCGGGCCACCACCCGCCCGCCCCGCCGCCTGGCCGCGCTGGTGGTCGGCCGGCAGGCGGCGCGGACGCCCTCCAGCCTGAACCCCGCGATGGTGGTGGCGGCCGGGATGGCCCTCGCCGTGTTCGCCACCCAGGTCGTGGTGCTGGCCGAGCGGAACGCCGACCTCCGGGCCGCGGCCGTCGTCGGGGCCGACGAAGTGCTCGGCGTCTCCGTTCCGCCGGGTACCGACCTGGTCTCCGCCGTGCGCGAGGCCGACCCGGACGGGCAGTGGGCGATGGCGGCCGAGGAGCTGACCGAGGCCGGGACCGGCCGGATCGTGGCCGTGGACACCAGTCGGCTCGATCGCGTGTCGGCGTGGTCGCCGCAGTGGGCCGACCGGCCGGACCCGGCCG
>CAXTVE010000209.1:0-6038 GCA_964247485.1 uncultured Propionibacteriaceae bacterium | reverse complement strand
GATGATCAGGCCGTGGTCAGCCTCGACGTAGTCGGGCCGCCGCTCGCGGCGGGCGAAGCCCAGCACGCGGCGGGGCGGAACCGCGCCCTGCGCCGCGCGTACGGTCAGGTCGATCGCGTGCCCGATCCGCCGGGCGGCGAGACTGACGTCACGGCGTAGCTCGTCCGGCTCGGCGTGGCCGAGCTGGCGCGCCACCGCGTCCACCTGCTCCAGCAGCAGTCGGTCCGACGCCCGCCCCGACGCCAGCTGCAGGGCGTCGCGCACGTCGAGCAGCCGCTCGTACGGTTCGCGGACCCCGGTGTGCGGCAGGTCGGTCAGCCAGGTCGCCGCCAGCGCGCGCAACGCCGTCATGTCCCGCAGCCCGCCCCGGGCCTCCTTGAGGTCCGGCTCCAGCAGGTACGCGGCATCGCCGAACTGCTGCCAGCGCTCGCTCAGCGCGTCGACCAGCTCCGGCAGCCGGCGGCGGGCGTTCCCGCGCCAGGCGTCGAGCAGGGCGGTGCGGGTCCCGGACACCAGGGCCTGGTCGCCCGCGACCAGGCGCAGGTCGAGCAGCCCGACGCCGGCACTCAACTCTTGGCCGGCCACCTCGACACACTCCGACGGGGTACGGACGGAGTGGTCGATACGTACCCTCGCGTCCCACAGCGGATACCACAGCCGGTTCGCGAGGGCATCCACCTGCGCTTGGCGGCGGCCGTCGTGCAGCAGCACCAGGTCGAGATCGGACCGAGGCCCGAGCTCGTGCCGGGCCAGGCTGCCCACAGCGGCAAGAGCGACGCCGCCGCCCGGAGCGTCGGCGGCGGCGTACAGCTCCACTAAAGCAGTTTCGACGTGCTCGGTCACCGAACGCCGACGATCCGGCCCAGCGGTGGTTTCCCACCCGGACCGGATCGCGACGTTGAGACGCTCGCTGGTGAGGTTGCGCGTCAGAGCGCGTCCAGCCCGCGCTCTCCGGTTCGTACGCGAACGATGTCGTCCACCGGAACCGACCAGACCTTGCCGTCACCGATGCGGCCGGTCCGAGCGCTCTTCACCAGGACGTCGATGATGTCTTTGGCATCGTCGTCGTCCACAAGCACCTCAAGTCTCACCTTGGGCACCAGATCGACGGTGTACTCCGCCCCCCGGTAGACCTCGGTGTGGCCGCGCTGACGCCCGAAGCCACTGGCCTCGCTGACCGTCATGCCCTCGATCCCGAAGGACTCGAGTGCGGTCTTCACTTCGTCCAGCATGTGCGGCTTGATGATCGCGGTCACGAGTCTCATGCCGTCACCTCCTCATCGTGGTTGGCGGCGTGCGAACCCGCTCCGTCTCCGTTGTCGTCTTCGCGCCGCCGGCTCGGTGACCCACCGAACGAGACGCCCCGCAGGCTGGCACCGAGGGTGCCGAGATCGTAGCCCGTCTCGGCGTGCTCGCTGGAGTCGACGCCCTCGAGCTCGTCCTGCTCGGCGACCCGGAAGCCGATGGTCTTGTGCAGGGCGAAGCCGATGATGAAGGTCAGGATGCCGCTGTAGAGCAGCACGGCCAGGGCTCCGACGGCCTGCCGCCAGAGCTGGTCGACACCGCCGCCGTAGAACAGGCCGGTCTTCTCGTACGTGATCGCGGCGGGCGAGCCCGGAGCGAGCAGCAGGCCCACGGCGAGCGTGCCCCACAGGCCTCCGATCAGGTGCACGCCGACCACGTCGAGCGAGTCGTCGTAGCCGAGCTTGTACTTGAGGCCCACGGCCAGGGCGCAGAGCACGCCGGCGACCAGCCCCAGGATGATCGCGCCGACCGGGGAGACCGCGGAGCAGGACGGCGTGATGGCCACGAGCCCGGCCACGGCGCCCGAGGCAGCACCGAGCGACGTCGGGTGGCCGTCCCGGAACCGCTCGGTGATCAGCCAGCCCAGGATGGCGGCGCCCGTGGCCACCATCGTGTTCACGAAGGCCACCGCGGCCGTGTTGCCGGCCGAGACCGCCGACCCGGCGTTGAAGCCGAACCAGCCGAACCACAGCAGGCCCGCGCCCAGCATGACCAGGGTCAGGTTGTGCGGCCGCATCGGCTCCTTGCGCCAGCCGAGCCGCTTCCCCAGGACGATGGCCAGGGCCAGGCCGGCCACACCGGCGTTGATGTGCACCGCCGTGCCGCCGGCGAAGTCGATCGCCGAGAGCTGATTCGCGATCCAGCCGCCGGTGTGAGTGACCACGTCATTGTCGTCGGTCAGGGTGAAGTCGAACACCCAGTGCGCGACCGGGAAGTAGACGAGCGAGACCCAGATGCCCACGAAGATCATCCAGGTGCTGAACTTGGCCCGGTCGGCGATGGCGCCGGAGATCAGGGCCACGGTGATGATGGCGAACACGGCCTGGAAGGCGACGAACGCCATCGTCGGGTAGGTGGAGTCGGTGTCCTCCATCAGGCCCCGCAGGCCGAGGAGCTCGAGCGGGTTGCCGAGCAGGCCGGAGCCGATGTCGTTGCCGAAGGCCATCGAATAGCCGTAGAGCACCCAGAGCACCGAGACCAGGGCGAGCGCCCCGAAGCTCATCATCATCATGTTGAGGACGCTCTTCGCGCGGACCATGCCGCCGTAGAAGAGCGCGAGCCCTGGTGTCATCAGCAACACCAGCGCGGCCGAGGTCAGCATCCAGGCGGTGTCGCCCGAATTCAATTCGAGTGGGGTCATGTTGCTTCTTTCGGTGAAGTAACTGGACTGTGTACGCACCCCGGGGCAGGCTGGATCCTTGGGCCACCCGAGGTCAAGAAGGACTTTGCTCCCTCTGTGTTGCGCCGACGTGGTGCCGGGTTACGCCGGGGTTCCAGTTGTCGCGGCAATGTGACAACGGTGTTTCGGCGTGCGGTCAGGCCTCCGGCGAGCCTTCGGCCGCCTGGCGGGCCGTCCAGGCCGAGGCGACCATCTCGTCCACCGTGTGCCGCATGCGCCAGTCCAGGTCGCGGGCGGCGAGCTCACCGGTGGCCACGATCTGGGCGGGGTCGCCGGGTCGGCGCGGATGGATCTCGGGTGAGAAGTCGATCCCGGTTCCGCGGGCGACCGCGGCCATGATCTGGCGCACCGACAGGCCGGTGCCACTGCCGAGGTTGTAGACCGGCTCGAGCGGCTGCCCGGCCAGCAGAGCCCGGGCAGCGGCGACATGGGAGACGGCCAGATCGGACACGTGCACGTAGTCCCGGACGCAGGTGCCGTCGGGGGTCGGGTAGTCGTCGCCGTTGATCCGCGGTACGCGGCCCTGCGCCAGCGCGTCGAACACCAACGGGAACAGGTTGTGCGGACTGGTGTCGCGCAGGTCGTCCGCCCCCGAGCCGACCACGTTGAAGTAGCGCAGTGAGGTGTGTCGCAGCGGATGGTCGCTCCCGGCCGTCGCCCGGGCCTGGTCGGCGAGCCGCCCCTCACCGCCCCGCTTGGACTCCCCGTACGGGGACTCCGGGCGGGTCGGGGTCTGCTCGGTGACGACGCCGACCTCGGGGGTGCCGTAGACCGCGGCGCTGGAGGAGAAGACGATGCGGGGTACGTCGTGCGCGGCCATCGCCGCCAGCAGTGCCACCATGCCGGTGACGTTCTGGGTGTAGGTGTGCAGCGGTCGGCTGACCGACACCCCGGCGTACTTGAAACCGGCCAGGTGTACCACGCCGGCGATCGCGTGCCGGTCCATCACCCTGCGCAGCAGGGCATCGTCGGTCACGTTGCCTTCGTAGAACGGGACCCCGGCGCCGACGAACGGCCGGTGGCCGCTGGACAGGTCGTCGAGGACGACCGTGGCGATGTCCTGCGCGGCGAACGCGCGGACGACGTGGGCACCGATGTAGCCGGCGCCGCCGGTGACCAGCCAGGTCATCTGTCTCCTCCGTCTCGTTCAGCCGGGGTCAGCCTAACCAGCGTGTCGGGCGCGGACTGTCGGTGCCGACCGTCAGGATCGTGGCCCATGGACGCGAACAACCAGGCCCGCCGCGCCGCCGGGCCGGGCCAGGAGCGGCCCGAGGCGGCGGAGACCCGGCTGGCCCGGTTGCTGCACGCCGCTGAGACGCTCCCGCCCGACTCGGTCGCCCTGCTGGTGGCCGACGAGCTGGTCGACCAGGACGCCGCCGGCCTGCACGCGCTGGACGAGCTGGCGACCCTCCGGCTGCGCCAGTCGCTGGTCGCGCGCTGGGAGTACGGCTGGCAGCCCGCCGACCTGGTTCACGTGGTCCGGCGACTCCGGCCGCGGCTGGTGCCCCTGCTGGCCACCGGGATCGTCGCCCAGGCCGAGTTAGCCCCGCTCACGCCCCCCGGGGCCTGGCCGGACCAGCTCGTCGCTCTCGCCGGCGAGGCCGTGGCCCCGGGCGCGTCCCGGTCGGACGCCGGCCTGGTCGCCGGGTTGGTCCGTGGGCCGCAGTCGCTGGTCGAGGTCTGGACCGACCTGGTTCAGCTGCTCGGCCTGCTGGCCGGCCTGCCCCCGCTGGAGCAGTTGCTGCCGCCACCGTCGGGATGGGCCCGGAGCACGGGTCGACCCCCGAAACGGACGGTTCGACCGCCGAAGGGGGACGACCCCCATGGACCCCCGCAAAGTACGGTTCGACCGCCGAAGGGGGACGAGGACGGCTCCGAGCGCGGTCGCGTGCTCAACCGCATCCGCACCCTGCTGGCCAAGGCCGAGGCGACCGAGTTCGCCGCTGAGGCCGAGACCTTCACCGCCAAGGCCCAGGACCTGATGACCCGGCACGCCATCGACGAGGCACTGCTCGGGGCCACCGGGGACCGGCCCGTCGACGTCACCGGGATCCGCATGCACATCCACCACCCCTACGCGGGGGAGAAGGTCGCCCTGCTCAACCAGGTCGCCCGGGCCAACCGCTGCCGTGCGGTGTGGAACGACTCCCTGGGCCTGGTCACGGTGCTCGGCACGCCGGTCGACGTCGACCAGGTCGAGATGCTGTTCACCTCGCTGAGCATCCAGGCGACCCGCGCGATGGCCGAGGCCGGCACCCGACGAGCCGGCTCGTTCGACCGTTCGGCCTCGTTCCGCCGGTCGTTCCTGATGGCGTACGCGGTGCGCATCGGTGAGCGGCTGACCGAGACCAGCGCGGCGGCGGCCGCCTCCTACGGCACGGAGCTGGTGCCGGTGCTCCAGCGGCAGACCGAGGCGGTGCAGGCCGAGTTCGACCGGCTGTTCCCCCAGACCCGGTTGGCCCGGGCCGGTCGCTACAACGCGGTCGGCTGGGAGGCCGGCCGTCAGGCCGCCGACCGCGCCCACCTCACCGCAGGCCGGTTGACCGCCTGAGCCCGGTCAGCCCCGGGCCAGCGTGTGCTCGGGGTCGGTGCCGAAGGCCGCGCGGTACTGCCGGCGGAAGCGCTCGAGCCGGGAGAACCCCCACAGCACGGACACGTCCTCGACGGTCGTCACCGCCGGGTCCAGGTCAGTGAGGTCGCGGTGCACCCGGTCCAGTCGCACCCGCTCCAGGTAGGCGTTCGGCGTCGTCTGCAGGTGCTGGCGAAAGGCCAAATGGACCGCCTGCCGGCTGGCCCCGGCGGCCTCCGCCAGGTGCCGCACGCTGACATCGGTGTGCGCGTAGTCGTGCAGGTAGGCGAGCGACGTGCGCAGCACCCGCGAGCGCGTCGCGTCGATGCGGTCCACCGAGGCCTGGTCGCGGACGGCTGTGCTCGGCAGCGCCTCGAGCAGGGCGGCGGCCAGGGTGCGGGCCGCGCGGGCGCGGATGACCGGGCTGTGCCGGGCCCGCGGGTTGCCCGCGACGTCGTGCAGGATGTGGTTCAGCACCGTGGACACCAGCTGTCGGCCCTGGGGGGATCCGGGGGTCAGCGAGGTGAACCGGGGGACGAGGTCGCCCGGTGCGGTGGCGACCTCCAGCAGGGTGGACGGGTCGAGGACGACGAACTGCAGGTGGACCGAGGTGGTCCAGCGGGTCAAGGACGGCCGGTCGGGCTGAGCGACGACGCACACGTCGCCCGGTCCATAGGTGCCTTGCTCCCCGATGGTCTCGCGCTGCCACGCTCCGGAGGTCACCTGCGCCACCATCAGCCGGTTCAGGGGCTGAGCCACCAGTTC
>CAXTVE010000208.1:0-6045 GCA_964247485.1 uncultured Propionibacteriaceae bacterium | reverse complement strand
CCGCACCGCGGAGCCGCGCCGCGCGGACGCGCATCTCGGCCAGGAACGCCTCGGTGGTCACGCGGCGGCGCCGTGGGTCTGGATCAGGGCGCCGAGGCGTACGCCGAGCTCGCGCAGGTCGGTGACCGGGTCGGCGAACCCGTCCAGCACGCTCGCGGTGACCACGCCGCGGTCCAGGTCGGGCGGCGACGTGGCCAGGATCTGGTCGACCGCCCGGACCACCGAGGCGTGCGGGACGGGCGAGGTGGTCTGGTCGGAGATGCTGCCGGGCGGTACGGCGAGCACGGTCCGGTCGAAGTCGAGCAGGATCAGCCGGTGCCGGTCCCGCTGCACGCCGGTGCCCAGCTTGGTGGCCAGCGTGTCGATGAACAGCCGGGTGTCGTCGCGCATCTCCGCCGCGTTGAAGCCGTCGAGGATGAACCACCAGGACAGCGTGGACTGGTTGGCCGCGCTGAGCACCCAGTTGACCACCTCGGCCACCCAGCGCTGCTGGTTGGTGCTGGGCGGCGGCGGGTCGGAGGTGTCGCGGCCCATGTTGGTGACCAGGTCACGGGCCAGCTCCAGCGGACCGGTGGCGGCGCCCTGGTCCTGGTCGACCGCGACCAGGCAGTGCCCGACGTCGCGCCGGTCGCCGAAGACGTGCTCGACGAAGGTGGTGGTGTAGCTCTTGCCCGGGCTGGAGTCGCCGTTGATCACCACGATCCGCTTGTTGGGCCGCAGCTCGTGCAGGAAGCTCTTCAGCGCCTGCCGGGTCGGGAGGCGGTCCAGGAAGGGCAGGTTGCTGTTCAGCACCAGGGCGTCGAAGGGGTCGGCGACGGGCGGCGGTGGCACGCTCAACCGGGCCGCGATGGCTTCGACCTCCGGCAGATCGGGCAACAGGCCGCGGAGCAGCTGGACGACCGCACACGGGGTCTGCCGATAGCCGTCACCCACCGCCAGCGTCAGGGCCTCCTCGACCAGGACCTCGGCCGAGCCCTCGTGCAGCCGGGGGTGCAGGGTCAGGTCCATGAACGCGACCAGGGCGAGTCGCGGTGACGGCTGGGTGGAGACGGTGTGAACCAGCAGGGCGCGGATGTCCTCCCGCTCCTGCGGCGTCAGCATGCCGGGCTCCGGCGTACGCGGTCCATGGTTCGATCCCCGAGGGTCAGGCTTTCCAGTCGGTCAGGTTGCGGAACACCGGCGGGGAGATCCGGGTGCCGGAGTTCGTGGTGGCGCCGCCGTACGCGTGGACGGCCACGGCGGTGCGGCGCCGCTCCTCGTCGATCACGTAGACCGCGGCCCCGCTCTGGCCGCCGGCGGTGTCGATGTCGTAGTGGACCTTGGTCGGGCCGGTCCGGGCGACCTGGTGGGAGTCGAACCACAGGGTGCCGGGGTCCTTGTCGCCGGGGTAGCCGACGATGTTGAGCACCGTGCCGTCCAGCTCCGCGTCGGGCAGGACGGCGAAACCGAAGGTGCCGACGGTGTCGCCGAGCGGGGTGGGGACGATGATCGCGCCGTAGTCGAAGTTCTCGTCGCCGGCGTCGACCCAGCCCTGCACCGTCCAGAATTCCGTGCTGGTCGCCGACCCGAAGGGCAGCGTGCTCTCGTTGCGGCCGGGCAGCACCTCGATGCTGCGCACGAAGCCGTCGCGTCCCGGGACGCCGGAGTGGGTGATGAAGACGCAGTGGCCGGCGGTGACCAGGGTGCGCGGGCTGACGAACCAGCCGGTGCCGACCCACTGCGAGCCGTCGCGGGCGGTGATGAGCAGCGACGCCGTGGCCGACCAGGGGTAGCGGTCGGTCGGCTGGACCCGGACCCTGGTGTCGGTGCCGTGGACGGTCTCCAGGTCCACACCAGGCTCGGCGAACGAGGCGCGACCGATGTCGGGCAGCACGACGTCGGGGGCGGTGGGCTGGGTGGAGGACTCGGTACGGGTCGCGCCGACGGCCTCGACGCCGCCCTGCGGCTCCTCGGTGCTGGCCACCGTGCCGGGCGTCGGCTCCGAGCGGAGGTCCTCGTGGTCGACGGGGGTGCTGACGACGTTGGTGACGGGCCGGTGCGGGTCCGGGGTCACGGTCGGTTGGCTCATGGCGGGAGGAGCGCGCTGGAGGGTGCCGTGATACCGGTTCGGGTCAGGAGCCGCCCATCAGCCGGAGGTCGTCGCCCGAGGTGTCGCGGACCGGGCCAGACCCGGCCCGGGGTGCCCGGGCAGTGGGTGGTGCTCGAACTCCCAGGCGAGGTGTTTGGTGTGGGGGGCGCAGGCGATGGTGGGTGGCGAAGGCGTACGACAACAGACTCGGCCGACCTACGGGCCAAGGAGGCCTACGCCACGCCCAGGAGCCGGTGACCGCGCTCGGTGAGGGTGTGCAGCACGGACTGCCCCTGTCGGTGCGTGGCCACGACCCCGGCGTCCCGCAGGCTGCTGAGGTGGAAGGAGACGGTGCTCGGACCGAGTCCGGACGCCTCGGCGAGACCGGTGGTGGTGGCTGGCCGCGTCCCGAGGCGGCGCAACAGGCCGGCTCGCGACGGGCCGATGAGCAGCGTGAGCGGATCACCGGTGGAACGTAGGTCGACCACGGTCAGACCCGGGGTGGGCACGGCAAGGGCCGCGACCTGTGGTCTCGACCGGAGATTGGTGCACAGAGTGAGCCGGTTGGCGATCATCGGCTTGACGACCAGATCCGCGACCCGTACCGGTGTGGCGCGGTCGAGCCCGCCGGCCGGTAGCGACACCGACGACGTGCCGGCCAGGTCGAGCCGAATCTTTGGGTGGAGCAGGGCGAGTGCGGCCCGGGGCCCGACCTCGGCCACGGCGTCCTGCAGCTGTCGGGTCGCACGGTGCAGGCGCCCCTCGATGTCGGGGTAGACGTGCGTCAGCACGCCGTGCCAGTAGCGGTCCAGGGCCTGGCAGAGGTGGGCCAGGGCGCGCTGCGGGTCGCGGTGCCAGAGCTCGGCTACCGGGTTGCGACCGTCCGGTCGGCGGCTACCCACGGTCTGGTCGATGTCGTGCAGGACCGTCTCCTCCGGCACGGCACGCACCATCTCGATGCCCTCGCGGGCATTCGGCACCGGCACGGGGAGGTCCAGCCGGGTGAGGAAATCGGGGCTGCCGCGGCGCAGCGGATCCGCCACCATGGCGGCCAGGGGGCCGACGTCCAGCCCCCGGACCAGAGCCGCCGCCTGGCGGCGGATCGGTGGCGGCACCCGGGACCTCAGGGGGCCGAACCACTCGACCAGGCTGGTCAACACGGTGGGCATCGGATCAAGCACCACCCGGACGGGCAGGGTCGGCAGCGTCGGGACGAAGTCGACCTGCTGTGATCCATTCGCACCGGCCGTGCCGTCCACCGCTTCACGCCCCCCGCCGAGGTCCAGGTCGACACCGGGGCGGCGGAACCGTCGAGCGATCGGTGAGACGGTGGTCGACGGTCCGTGGCGATCGGTGTCCATCCCAGCATCGGCGGGGAAGTAGCGGGGCGCCATGGGCGGCGCGCCTGCCTGCGCCCGTATCAGTCACGACGGGTGGGCGGCTCCCGAGGGCGCCGGACCCGGTCGCGACAGGGAACAGCGGGCGCCTCCCAGGCCGCCCGGGCTACCCGGACCGGTCCGACGACCAGTGGCCGCCCTCGACGGTGGGCGCGGGGACCGGCCTCCTGGCGACGCCCCGGTGGCCACCGAGGGAGGGCCTGCCGTCGGCTCGTCGAGCGAGGCGGATCTCCTGCAGCGACAGGTCGAGATCGGACTCGAAGATCTCCTCAACCCGCATGACCACGTGCTTGACCAGGAGCCGGTCCTGCTCCTCAGCCGACGCACCGGACAACCCTGAGACCGTGTCGTCTGTGAGCTGGGCGAGGTATTCGTCGAGAAGAGCCGGCGGGACGTCGAGCCACACCGTCCTCGTGCTGTCGCTCAGCCGCAGGCGGCCGGAGCCCGGGTTCAGGTCCGCCACGCGATACCGACGGGCCAGGACCCGGGTGATCTCCGCCAGGCTCGTCTCACCGGCGGCCATGCCGGCACACTACTCGGCGCGCCACATCGACCGACGGCCCGCGCCAGCGTGGACTGACGTCACCAGCGCTCGCAGATCTTGTCGCGGGGGTAGACGGTGATGACCCGACCGTCGTTGGCGCTGTAGATCATCGTGAACCGCTTCTGCCACACGAGGCGCCCGTTGCGGTCGTGAAAGTACAGCAGGCGGTCCCGGCACCCTGTCCCGTCCTCGACGATGACGTGGTCCGGCGACTGCACGTTGTAATAGATCGCCCAGTGCACCAGGTCGCTCCAATTCAGACCGCCGGCCCGGGCGAGGGTCTGGAACTCGTTGTAGTGGTCGGCCTTGATGTGGTTGTAGCCCCACTGCCACTCGTCCTTACCGCACTTCAGCTCGATCGAGCCGTAGTCGTACACCATCTTGTAGGGGTCGGTGCGGACACCGCACGCGCCCCAGTTGGGTCTGATCCCCAGTTTCACCGCCTCGGCCGGACTGGCGACGAGCCATCCGCCGAGGGCGAGCAGGATGCTGAGCAACCCGATACGCAACCGATTCATCGAGACCTCCGTGGGAGTAGCTGGTTCGCGGTCAGCGCGTCGGCCGCGAACAGGGTGTCCCGACGATGCTCCGTGCCCGTCGGGGACGGAAGTCCTTTTCGATGATCGTCGAAGCGTGGTCGGGAGCCCGCAGGACCGTCAGCGACTGACCAGCTCAAGTCCCTGCGGCAGTGACCGACCAGTGCCGCGATTCCGTGGCCGGATTCGGCGCAGGATCCCCATCAGGTTGGGCTCGTGGGTACGACTGGATCGTGACCGATGAGCCTCGTGACCGGCCCGACCTGATCAGCCGCTACCGCCAGCTGGTGCTCCGCGAGCTGCCCCGCCGTGGCGCCGCCGAGAACTGGGTGGTGCGCGCCGACCACTGCTTCGGCCGGATCGTGCTCGACCACGCCGTCGGGCGCTGCTGGTACGACGTGCTCGACCAGCGTCGCTCGCCCGCGTTCGCGCAGCTCGACGACGAGCAGCTGCGGTACGCGGTGGAGCTGGCCGAGCGGATCCAGGACGAGGGCGACCCACTGCTCCGCAAGCTCAACGACCAGAGCCTGCGCTGGCGGGCACCTTCGCGGGGTCAGCCTGACCGCGCCGTTGAGGCATCGTGACCACGCGAGTGCTCAGTCGGCGTAGAACAGGCGGAACCAGATCTCGCCGATCCCGACGATGTCCCCGTCCTCCAGGTACGCCGCCTCGACGAAGTGACCGTTGACGGTGGTGCCGTTGACCGAGCCGCAGTCCTCGACCACCCAGCCCCGGTCGGTCCAGGACAGACCGGCGTGCCGCCGGCTGACCGAGTCGTGCCGGACCTCGACGTCGCAGGCCGGGTCGCGACCAAGCAGGTAGAACGCTGCGGACAGGTCGATCGACTCGCCGGTGCTGAACACGATCGTACCCAGCGCCTCCCCGATGATCACCTGGGCGAGCTCGTCGAAGCCACTGAGGACCGCGAGGCTGAGCTCGGCGTCGTAGCCGGGGTAGACGGGCATCTCGTGTTCCCACCCCACGCCGGCGATGGTGGTCAACGAGTCGTCGTCGAAGACGAACACCGACAGGGCATACCGGCCCGGCGACACCAGGATCTCGAAGACGTCGTCGACCCGGCCGGGCAGGACGATCCCTTCCAGCTCGGGATCGTCCGCGCTGGACAGCGTCAGCACCACGGGCAGCTCGGTGACCACGCGCTGCAGCGACTCGGGGTCGCCGGGCTTCAGGGTGACCCGCAGTCCGTCCGGCCGCACCGCCGCGCCCTGCGTCGGCCCGTCCAGCCAGCGCTTCCACACGTGGTAGCCGATCTTGGTCAGCAGGGCCGCGCCCTGGGCGATCGCGGATCTCGATCAGGCCGGCCTCCCGGTGCTCGGCGCCCCGTGCCCACGGGCGCCTCGATCAAGGGAGGAGGTCGGCAGACCCCGGCCAGATACGGCTCACCCCCTCATTCCCAGGGCGCGGTCGCGACCGTCCGGAAGGCCGCCGAGGTCCTTGGCGGCCGGCGTCACCGCCGGGTCGGCGGCGGCTCGGGCCGGC
>CAXTVE010000207.1:0-6052 GCA_964247485.1 uncultured Propionibacteriaceae bacterium | reverse complement strand
CGGCCCGGCCGCGCCTCGGCCCCCGCGACTAGCCCGCACGCACCGGGTGGCGTAGCCACCGCAGCGGCCCGGCGGCGGCGAAGGCCAGCAGGGCGAAGCCGGCGAGGACCCCGGTCCCGGCGGACGCGGCCGGGCCGACCAGGACCGTGACCAGCCCGCCGACCAGGGCGATCGCGATCAGGGCCCAGGACAGGACGCGGAAGATGCCCGCCCGGAAGGCGGAGGCGAAGGGCAGGAAGTGCGCGCCCACCACCAGCACCACCCAGGGCAGCACCAGCTCGGACCGGCCGAGTGCCCGGGTCAGCACCAGGCTGCCCAGCGGGAAGGCGGCCACCATGGCGACCACGCAGATGAGGTAGACCCGCCACGCCCGCCGGTCGGGCGGTGGGTGCCCCGCGGTGCGCGGCACGGACCGGATGGTCAGCGCGATCGCGGCGACGAACGCGACCACCGCAACCACCCGCAGCGCCGTGGCCGCCCCACCGGGCAGCCCGCCCGCGTTCGCGAGGACGAAGACCAGTCCTCCGATGGCCCCGACCAGGGAGCCGAGCTGGGGATGCATCCCGATCACCGGGTCAGGCGCCGCTGGGCGGCCGCCGTGATCGCCTCGTCCAGCCGGTCGAGAGTGGCGTTGGCCGCCCCGCTGCGCAGGCCGGCGCGCAGCCGCTCGAGCTCGGACCGAGTGACTCCGGCCCGTTTCGCGGCCCGGTCGACCGCCGAGCGGTTCAGGTCCGGCACCTGCAGTCCCGCCGGGCCCCCCGCGGAGGAGACGTCCGGCAGGCGCACCCGGGATTCGGCCGGCGGACGCGCGCCGGAGCGGGCGACCGGGGTGCCGAACAGGGCCGGGGCGACCAGCACGGCGTACGCGGTGTGGCCGGCGACGTTCGGGTGGAAGGAGTTGACGACCGGGAACACCAGGCCGTTGACCCAGGGCCGGTCGTCGCAGACCGCGTGCCCGCGGAAGGTCGGATCGGCGGGCACGAACGTGAAGCCGGCCGCCTGCGCCCGGTCGTACAGCAGCCGGTTCAGCTCCGCGGTGCCGGCGTTGATCCGGGCCATCTCGGCTCGAGTGAAGAAGGTGAGCGGGTTGCAGTCGGTGCCGTTGAACAGCAGCGGGTAGCCGGTGACCGCGACCTCGGCACCGGGGGCGCGGGTGCGGACGGCGGCGTACACCTCGTCCAGGCGGTCGGGCAGCGCGGAGCGCAGGATGCGCAGCCCGGCATCGATCGTGCCCGTGCAGTCGCCCAGCCAACCGGGCAGGGCGCAGGCCGTGACCACGTCCGCGAAGCCGACGTCGTTCCCGCCGACCGTGAGGGTCACGTAGTCGGTGCCGGCCTCGACCGCGTCGATCTGCTCGGCGAGCACGTCGGCCGTCGTGGCACCGGAGCAGGCGGCCAGGGTCAGCCGCAGACCGGTCGCGCCGGCCAGCAGACTCGGGTAGGCGAACGGGGAGCGGTAGCACTCGGTCCCGTCGTCGTAGTAGAGGAACGCACCGACCCCGGACCCGTACGAGTCACCGAGCCCGACCAGCGTTCGGGGCGCCGCGTACGCCGGCAGGGGCGCGAGGACCAGGGCGAGGGCCGCGAGCAACCCGACCAGCCAGACCCGACATCGATGCACGGTCACTCCGTCCGCAGCTGGGGAGGATCACGCTAGCGCTCGGCCCGGTCCGGGGGAAGACTGGCGGCATGCCGAAGACCACCAAGTCCGGGAAGCCGATCACTGACGAGCTGCCGAGCACTCTGCAGCGCTCCGACGACAAGGCCCAGCGGACGTACGCCAAGACCCACGACTCCGCCCTCGACTCCTATGACGGCGACGAGCGGCGGGCCAACCAGGTCGCCTTCGCCGCCCTCAAGCACACCCACGAGAAGGTCGGCGACCGCTGGGAGCCCAAGGAGGAGAAGGGTCCCTCCGACGCCCGGGCCGAGGGCGACCGGGACACCGACGCGCCCACCGCGGGCGGGGTGGACGCCAACGCGTCGAAGAAGCACCTCTACGGCCTGGCGACCCGGCTGGACATCAAGGGCCGCTCCTCGATGAGCAAGCCCGAACTGGTCGAGGCGCTGCAGCGGGCCAACAACCGGACGTCGGCCCGCACCCTGAAGAAGGAGCGGGACGCTTAGTCGAGGGCCCGTACGCGGAGGGCGGTGAACCGGTCGCCGTCGCGGCTGGCCACGACCCGGATGCGGTCACCGACCTCCAGCTCGGCCACGGTCGCCGGCTCGGCGTTCCTCCGGACCCGGGTGTCGGCGTCGAGCGTGTAGGTCACGGTGTAGCCGTCTGCGCTCTTCACCGTCAGCGAGGTGGCGCTCACCTTCTCGGCCGGGCCACGCTGGAAGACGACGACCCGGTGCTTCGGGCCGGCCAGGGTGACCTCGCCGTGCAGGGCGCGGCCGAGCAGGCCGCGTCGGTGCCCGGGCCGATCCCGGTCCTGCTGCGGCTCGGGACTCGGCGACGGGCTGGCCGGCGCGCTCGGGGTGGGTGCCGGCGGCTCGGTGGGGTCGGCGTACGCGAGACCGGCGCCGATCCCCCCGGCCAGGGCGACGGTGCTGACGGTCGCGACGATGATCGTGGCTGCGGTTCTCATACCGATCAGTCTCGGGTCGGGCCGCGGTGAGCCGGGGGTCGGAGGCCCGCTCCTTCAGGAAGCCCACAGGCTGGGCCAGGCCACCCCGAGCTCGCGAAGCAGGTCCCGCAGCAGAGGCAGGCTGATGCCCACCACGTTGTGGTGGTCGCCCTCGATCCGGGTGACGAACGGGCCGCCCCGGCCGTCCACCGTGAAGGCCCCGGCGACGGCAAGGGGCTCGCCGGTCCCCACGTAGGCGGTGATCTCGGCGTCGCTGAGGTCGGCGAAGTGCACGGTGGTCGCGGCGACCGCGGAGCGGACCTGCGAACGGCCGTCGTCACGGAGGATGACCTGGTGGCCCGTGTGCAGGGTGCCGGACCGGCCACGCATCCGCCGCCAGCGGTCCTCGGCCTCGGCGGCGGAGCCCGGCTTGCCGTACGCGGCGCCGTCCAGCTCGAGCAGCGAGTCGCAGCCGATGACCACGGTCGCCCGGTCATCTCCGACCAGGCGGGCGGCCACCGCCTCGGCCTTGAGCCGGGCCAGCTCCGCGACCAGGTCGGGCACCCGGTCGGCCCGGACGGTGCTCTCGTCGACACCGGAGACGAGGACCTCGGGGTCGAGCCCGGCCGCGCGCAGGGTGGCCAGTCGGGCCGGAGACGCCGACGCCAACACCAGCCGCACGCCCATGGGCCGACAGACTAGGGCCATGACCGAGGCCACTGAGCGGGTGTGGGCCGCGCTGCCGGATGGGACCCGGCAAACCCTGTCGGCCGGTCTGTCGCCCACCGATCTCCAGACCCTCCTGCTCGACGTGGCCCGGGTGCGGGCTGACCGGGTCGACCCGGCACGACTGGTGCGGCGGTGGGACGAGGACCGGTTCGTCGCCCCGGCCGCCGCCGACCCGCGGCGGCTCGCCGCTTTGGTCGCGGAGACCTGGACCCGGCTACCGGGGGAGTTCGCCGGCGTCGAGCTGGCCCCGGTCGCGCCGTTGGGCACCTGCGCAGCGGTCGCGGACGTCGACCAGCACCGGATCGTCTCCACCGTGCGCGGGAGTGAGGTGGTCAGCGACCCGACCAATGTGCTGGCCCTGGAGGCCGCTCGGCGCCGGCGGACGAGCGCGGGTGACGTGCATCTGGCGACGCACCACCGCGTCCTCCGCGCGCAACGGTTCGGGCCGGGGCTGGCGGCGCACTTCAGCCTGTTCGCCCTGGTCTCCAGCGGCCGCGACCGCGGGTCGCGGAGCACCGAGCTCGACTTCCTCGGCCGGCACCTCGCCGCCTGGCGGGCCCTGCTCGCACCGAGCCTCGGGCCGGACGGCTTCTCGATCGGCTATGAGGACGGCGCTCCGTACTACGCGGGCCTCCGGTTCAAGATCCACGCGCAGACCGCCGAGGGGCCTCGCGAGATCGGCGACGGTGGGGTGACCGACTGGACCGCCCGGCTGCTCGCTGACGCAAAGGAGCGGTGTCTGATCTCGTGCATCTCGACCGAGCGCTGGCTGGGCCTGCTCCGGTAGTCGTTGCGGGGCTTCAAGGGGGTCGTCCCCCTTGCTGCGATCAGCGGCGGCCCCCGCCGAGGAGGCCGCCCAGGAGGTCGCCGAGGCCCCCGCCGGCCATTCCGCCGCTCTGCTGGCCGCCACCGAGCATGGAGCCGAGCAGGCCACCGAGCATGTCCCCGCTGCCACCGCCCGACTGCTCGCCGCCCAGCTGCCCGCCGCCGGTCAGCCGCCGGGCCAGGTAGGACATGACGATCGGAGCGAGGATGGGCAGCAGCTTCTGCAGCAGCCCGCCCTGCTGGCCCAGGTTCCCGCCCAGCGTCTGTGCCACGTTCGTGCTGTGGGGGCCGAAGATGTTCCCGACGATCTTCTCGCCGTCCTGGGTGTCGACGTCATCCAGGTTCACTCCGCCGTCGATGAGGCTGCTGGAGTGGTTGCCCAGGGCTCCGGCCAAGGACGCCGCCCCGGCCGGGTCCTCCGCGTTGGCCTGCAGCCCGCCGAGCAGGGCGGGGATGGCCTGCCGGGTGGCGGCCTCGGCGGTGACCTCATCCACCCCGAGCTGGGCGGCCAGCTGCTGGATCGGGATGCCGGCCAGGATCTCATCGGTTGCGCTCATGGTGCGAACCTACTGCGGCCATCCCGACATCCGCCAGGCATCAGGGCCGGGCGCGACGGGGGCACGGACCGAGCGCCAGTATGACGACCAGCCCGACGCGCGGGTGGCGGGTCCCGTGTCGCCGGCCCGCGACCGGAGGGCGAGCAGGGCGACGAGCGCGGCCAGCTCCTCCTCGGTCGGATTGCCCCGGACCACCGAGAACAGCGGGTCCTCGGTCACGAGACTGCGCTCCCGGGTGTCCTCCTGCGCGCCGCGGGGGTCCAGGGGGGTCGTCCCCCTTGGCTCGTCATAACGGGATGTTCCCGTGCTTCTTGGGGGGCAGCGTCTGGCGCTTGGTGCGCAGCAGCCGGAGCACCCGGGTGACCTCGACCCGGGTCTCGTGGGGGGAGATGACCGCGTCGACGTAGCCGCGCTCGGCCGCGACGTAGGGGTTGGCCAGCTCGTCGTCGTACTCGGTCACCAGCTTCGCCCGCAGCACGTCCGGGTCGTCGGACTCGGCCAGCTCCTTGCGGTAGAGGATGTTCACCGCGCCCTGCGCCCCCATCACCGCGATCTGCGCGGTCGGCCAGGCCAGGTTGAAGTCGGCGCCCAGATGCTTGGACCCCATCACGTCGTACGCGCCGCCGTAGGCCTTGCGGGTGATCACCGTGACCAGCGGGACGGTGGCCTCGGCGTAGGCGTAGATCAGCTTGGCGCCGCGGCGGATGATGCCGTTCCACTCCTGGTCGGTGCCGGGCAGGAACCCGGGCACGTCCACGAAGGTGAGCACCGGGATGTTGAAGGCGTCGCAGGTGCGGACGAAGCGGGCGGCCTTCTCGCTCGCGTCGATGTCCAGGCAGCCGGCGAAGTGCAGCGGCTGGTTGGCCACCACCCCGACGCTGCGGCCGTCGATCCGGCCGAAGCCGATCAGGATGTTGGGCGCGAACAGGGCCTGCACCTCGAGGAACTCGCCGTCGTCGAGCACCCGGGCGACCACCTCGTGCATGTCGTAGGGCTGGTTGGGGGAGTCGGGGATCAGCTCGTCCAGCTCGCGGTCGACCTCGTGCACCTCGAGCGCGTTCTGCACCGGGAAGGTCGGCGGGTCCTCCAGGTTGTTCTGCGGCAGGTAGGACAACAGCGCGCGGACGTAGGAGATCGCGTCCTCCTCGTCGGTGCCCAGGTAGTGCGCGTTGCCGGACTTGGTGTTGTGCGTCCGCCCCCCGCCCAGCTCCTCCATCGTGACGTCCTCGCCGGTGACGGTCTTGATCACGTCGGGGCCGGTGATGAACATCTGCGAGGTCTGGTCGACCATCACGACGAAGTCGGTCAGCGCGGGGGAGTAGACGTGGCCGCCGGCCGCCGCGCCCATGATCAGCGAGATCTGCGGGATGAC
>CAXTVE010000206.1:4830-6068 GCA_964247485.1 uncultured Propionibacteriaceae bacterium | reverse complement strand
CGCCAACGCGGGTCCGGCGGTGTCGCTCGACGTTGCGCTCGGCGTACGCGTTCCCCCGCCCAGGCCCCCCGCACAGCCGGCCAGCGCGAGGGTGCCGGCCAGCAGGATCGGGGCCAGGCAACGATGCACAGGCTCCATGAACGAAGCCTAGGGGGTCGGGCGGGGCATGTCAGGCGGCCTCGGTCGGCACCGACGCCTCGAGCTCCTCGGCCACGTCGCCACGTTCACCGGCCCGGGCGGCCCGCCGGCCGAGGGTGAAGACGTAGGTCAGGAAGGCCAGCCAGACCGTCGCCCCGATGGCCAGGCGCGCCCAGGCCGGGAGGGTCGACGGAGTGACGAACCCCTCGACCAGGCCGGAGATCAACAGCCACACACCGAGGCCGAGAGCCATGGCCCCGACCGCCCGGCCCTCGGTGGCCAGAGCCTGCGCTCGCGTCCGCGGTCCCGGCGCGATCCAGGACCAGCCCATCCGGATCCCGGTCCCGCCCGCCACGAAGATGATGGTGAGCTCCAGCAGTCCGTGCGGCAGCAGCAGGCCGTAGAAGACGTCGGCCCGGCCGGCCTCGACCATGAAGCCGCCGATGACGCCGACGTTGGCGATGTTGGTCCAGAGCAGCACGAGCACGGGCACGATCAGTACGCCCAGCACGAGGCAGGCGGCGGTCACCGCGGCGTTGTTCAGCCAGACCTGGAAGGCGAAGTCGGCGGCCGGGTTCTCGGAGTAGTAGGCGGCGAAGTCGTGCTCGACGAGCTGGCGGATGCTTTCGTCGTCGAGCAGGGACTCCCCCAGGCCGGGGGTGTTGATCACCCGCCAGCCGACCCCGAAGGCGAGCGCGACGCTGACCAGCCCGACGGTGATCCACCAGTGACGCGCCCGGTAGGCGGCGGCCGGGAAACCTGCGGTGAAGAAGTACCCGATGGTCTGCCAGATCGGCAGCGTCACCCCGGTGACCACGCTGCGGGCGCCGGCCACCAGCGCCGACAGCCGGGCCTCGAGCACTGGGTCGGACGCCGTGCTGCGGACCACCGACAGGTGCGTGGACACCCGCTGGTAGAGGTCGACGACCTCGTCGGCTTGGTCACCGGTGAGCCTCTCCCGCTGGGAGGTCAGCTCGGTCAGCCGGTCCCACTCCGCCCCGTGCCGCAGGACATAGGAGTCCAAATCCATACCTCATTATCTCGTGGCGGCCCCCCCGCCGCGGGCCGACCCCCCCGACGGCCCACTAAACGCACCCAAC